>DAHWGZ010000018.1 GCA_027335965.1 Acidiferrobacter sp. | reverse complement strand
GCTATGAGGGGACGGCGGTCAATGACACCTTCGCGCACCCCCTGAAGGCCCTCAAGGTCTATCTGGGTGGGCCGCGGGTCGATGGCCCGATGGCCCCCGACCCCGAGCCGTCCTACCAGGATCCGGGCGTGGTGGTGACCGTGCAGCGGGCCTCGCCGAAGAGCGCGGGCTAACCGTCCGCGCCGGCCATGGCCTGGACCGGGCTTGCGGCGGTCGCCGCCGGCGCGTGGCTTGCCCTGCTGCTGGCGCCGTGGCAGCCATGGCGGACCCGCGAGCGGCTCGAGGCCGACGCGGCATCGCCCGCGCGCGCGGCGTTGGGAGACGTCACCGTGCTCATGCCGGCGCGCAACGAGGCCTCGGTCATCGCGCGCTCGCTGGCGGGGCTTGCAAGCCAGGGCGCGCCCCTCAAGGTCATCCTCATCGACGACGGGTCGACCGATGGCACCGCGGCCATCGCGCGGCGCGCGGGGCTTGCGGACCTCACCGTCATCGAGGCCCCGGCGCTCGCGCCCGGCTGGACCGGCAAGCTGTGGGCGCTGGAACAGGGGCGCCAGAGGGTCACGACCCCTTATGTGCTGCTGCTCGATGCCGATATCGCGCTTAGCCCCGGTCTCGTGGCGACCCTGCTCGAGAAGGCCCGGGGCGAGCATCTCGCGCTGGTGTCGCTGATGGCGGCGCCGGCCATGAGCGGCTTCTGGGACCGCTGGTGGATGCCGGTATTCATCTATTTCTTCAAGCTCCTCTACCCCTTTCATCTGGCCAATCGCCCGACGGCGCGCACCGCCGCCGCCGCCGGCGGGTGCCTGCTCGTGACCCGCGAGGCCCTGGAACGCGCCGGCGGTTTCGGCGCCCTGCGCGGCGCGGTCATCGACGATTGCACGCTCGCGGCCCTCGTGAAGGGGCAGGGAAGGGGCGCGACCTGGACCGGACTTACGCATTCGGCGGTCATGTTGCGCGCCACCGATCTGCGGGGCTTCTGGCGCATGGTGGCGCGTACCGCCTTCACCCAATTGCGCTACTCTTATCTCTTGCTCGCGGCGTGCGCGGTGATCATGGGGGTCGTGTTCGTGGCCCCGCTGGCGGCGATCCTCGCCGGTGACGGGGCCGCGCGCGCCACCGGCCTTGCCGCATGGGCGCTCATGGGTCTCGGTTATGCGCCGACCGCGCGTTTTTACCGGCAATCGCCGCTGGCGGTGGCCGCTCTGCCGGCGGCCGGAGTCGCCTTTCTCCTTATGACCTTCACGTCGGCCCTGTGGTATGCTCGCGGCCTCCGGTCCCGATGGAAGGGTCGTGACTACCGGCGGGGATCGGCGTGAGCGGCTGGACGAGACCTGCCGATACGGCATAAGGAGAGGCTATGACACGGCAAGAGACAGGGCGGTGGATGGCGGGCGCGTGGATGGCGGTGGCGTGGCTCGCGACCGTCGGTGTCCCCGCTTATGCCGCTCAGACGGGCCCGGCCGTAGCCGTGGTCCGTCACTTCCAGAACACCCTGATCGCGGTCATGAAGGCCGGAAAGCCCCTTGGCTTGAAGGGCCGGTACGGAAAACTCATGCCGGCCGTGCGCAAGAGCCATGACGTGGCCTACATCGCCCAGCTGACCCTGGGGCCCTATTGGGCACGCCTCACGGCCGCCGAGCGGCAGGCCTTCGTGCACGCCTTCACCAAGCTCACGGTGGTCACCTACGCCGCGCAGTTCCGGCGCTATTCCGGGCAGGCCTTTCGGCGCGTGGCCTCGCAAAAGGTGGCGCGGCGGGATGTGCTGGTCGAGACCGAGCTTACGACCCATGGACACAAGGACGCCACGATCGACTATCTCGTGGCGCCCACCGGGGGGCGATGGGAGATCGTCAACATCGTTGCCAATGGCGTGAGTGACCTGGCCTTGAAGCAGGCGCAATACACGGCCATCATTCGCAAAAAGGGCTTCCCGGCGTTGCTTGCGACATTGCGTGGCAAGGTCACGCAACTGAGTCATGGCGCCCTCAAGGGTTAGGCAGGGGCGGGGTGAGCGTGGCGTGGTTTCATGGCGGTTGACGCCCGATGCCGGGTGAGGCGGGTGGTCGCGCGGGTCCTCGGCCTGGCTTGTGTCCTGCTTCTGACGGGGTGCGCGACGGCCAATGGGCCGGACCCGCTCGCGCCCATGAATCGCCGCTTCTACGCCTTCAATAGCGCGACCGACCGCTTGATCATGAGCCCGGTGGCGCGCGCGTACAAGACCGTGACCCCAAAGCCCCTGCGCGCCTCGCTCACCCACTTTTTTCATAACGTGGCCTATCCGGATGTCATCGTGAACGACTTCCTGCAGGGGCGGCTTGGCCAGGGCGTCGACGACATCGGCCGCTTTCTCGTCAACAGCACCATCGGACTCTTCGGTCTGTTCGATGTCGCCACCCCGCTTGGACTCAAGGCCCATGTCGAGGATGCCGGACTCACCCTCGGGCGCTGGGGGGTGGGCCGCGGCCCTTATCTCGTGTTGCCGTTCGTGGGCCCCGACACCCTGCGCAACACCCCGAGCCTGGTGATGGGGATATTCACGAACGTCCTCTATTACGTCGGCGCGCCCGCGGTCACCGTGCCGCTCACGGTGTTCGATGTCATCAACGCGCGCGCCAATGCCAGCGCCTCGCTGCGCTACGTGCGCGAGAACGCCGTCGACAAATATGTCTTTACGCGGGACGCCTATCTTCAACACCGCAACTACCTGCAAGACGGCGGGCATCTGCCCCTGAAGGCGGTCGAGCAGATGATGGTGCCGCCGGGGCCGGCCCCGGCGCCGCCCGATCCGCCGCCGCTCGCCGATCCCGCGCCCCGGCCGCGCGTGGTGGTGACGATTCCTGGGCGGCCGGATGTCGCCATCCGCCCGCCGGCGCCGGCTGGATAGCGGTCGAGGAGGGCTGATGAGGACATTGGTGACGGGTGCGTCGGGGTTTGTCGGATCGGCGGTGGCGCGCGCCTTGTTGGCCGCCGGGCATGAGGTGCGCGTCGTCGTGCGCAAGACCAGCGCCCTTGCCAATATCGCCGATCTCCCGGTGGAGCGCGTCGAGGGCGATCTGCTCGAGCCGGCCTCGCTTCGCGGAATCATGGCCGGGTGCGACGCGCTCTTTCATGTGGCGGCCGACTACCGGCTGTGGGTCCCGGACCGGGAGGCCATGTTCCGGGCGAATGTCGAGGGCACGCGCGCGCTCATGGAGGAGGCCTTGACGGCCGGGGTGAAGCGCGTGGTCTACACCAGCAGCGTGGCGACCTTGGGGTCGGTACCGGGGGGCGTGGCTGACGAGCGGACCCCGGTCGGCTATGGCGACATGATCGGCCCCTACAAGCAGTCGAAGTTTCGCGCCGAGGAGGAGGTGCATCGCCTGATCCGGCTGGGCCTGCCGGCGGTGATCGTGAACCCCTCGACGCCCGTGGGCCCGCGCGACATAAAGCCCACGCCGACCGGGCGTCTCGTGCGCGATGCCGCGCGCGGACGCATCCCGGCCTACGTCGATACCGGCCTCAATATCGTGCATGTCGATGACGTCGCTCACGGACATCTGCTGGCCCACGCCCATGGCCGCATAGGCGAGCGCTATATCCTCGGCGGCGACAATCTGACGCTCGCGGCGATCTTGACGCTCATCGCGCGCATCGCCGGCCGCAGGCCGCCGTCGGTGCGTCTGTCGCGTCATTGGCTGTGGCCGGTGGCGGTGGCCTCGCAGGCCTACGCGCGCGTGCGCACGTCGGCGACGCCGCTCGTCACGTGGGACGAGCTGCGCATGGCGTCCAAGCACATGTTCTTTGATTCCGCGAAGGCCCGCGCGGAGCTCGGCTACCACCCGCGTCCGGCGGAGGAGGCATTGGCCGATGCCGTGGCGTGGTTTATCGCGAGCGCCCGCGCCGGCGGAGCCTTGGGCGCGCGATGACCGGTTGGATCATGATCGCAGCGCCGGCCGCCGCGATCCTCGGGCTTGCGGTCCTGGTCGCGCAGGTCCTGGCGCTGGGGGCATGGCCGGCGCGTGAGCCATCGCCCGCGAGCCTGCCGCCGGTGTCCGTCTTGAAGCCCCTGCATGGCGAGGGCGTGGGCCTCTATGAGTGCCTGCGATCGTTTTGCCGCCAGGACTACCCGTCCTATGAAGTCGTGTTCGGGGTGCAGGATGCGCGCGATCCGGCGATCGCGGTCGTGCGCCGCCTGCAGGCGGAGTTTCCGGAGCGCGTCCTCGCGCTCGTCATCGATCCCACGCGCCGCGGCGGCAACGCCAAGATCGATAATCTGGCGAACCTCATGGCGGCGGCGCAATACGACATCCTGGTGCTGGCGGACGCCGACATCCTCGTGGGCCCGGACTATCTGCGTCGTCTTGCGGGCCCGGTCCAGGACCCGCGGGTCGGCATCGTGACCTGCCTGTACCGGGGGTCGCCGGCGCCCGGGCCGTGGTCGCGCCTCGGCGCGCTTTTCATCCAGGATTGGTTCGTGCCCCAGGTGCTGTTGGCCCATGCCCTCGGCTCCGCCGACTTCGCTTTCGGGGCCACGATCGCGCTCCGGCGCCCGGTGTTGGAGGCGTGCGGCGGTTTCGAGGCCCTGGGCTCGCAGCTGGCCGACGACTATGCGCTCGGGGCGCGTACCCGGGCGCTCGGATGGCGCACGGTCTTGTCGTCCTATTACGTCGACACGGTGGTCTGCGAACCGCGTCTGCGCGACCTCGCCGCCCACCAACTGCGGTGGCTGCGGACCATACGCCTCATCAATCCGTGGGGGTATTACTTCTCGGGCGTGACCTTCGGATTGCCGCTGGCGGTGATCGCGGCGGCGGTCTCTGGCCGGGGCTGGGTGTGGGGTCTTGCGTTTCTGGCCTTGATCGCACGGCTCGTGCTACATTCACGCGCTTGCAGGCGCCTGCAGGCGCCTCGGCGCTTCGGGCTCGTTCCCCTGGCGGACGCCTTGCTGTGCGGGCTCTGGGCCCTGGGGCTCGCGGGACGCACGGTCAGGTGGCAGGGCGCGACCTTGGCCGTGGGCCACGATGGGAGCATTAAAGCGAATCGGGAGTAAGTGCAATGATGAAGACTCTTTTTCTGCATCCGCCGTCCTATGAGGGATTTGACGGCGGGGCTGGATCGCGGTATCAGGCCAAGCGCGAGGTGCGCTCCTTCTGGTACCCCACCTGGCTCGCGCAGCCGGCGGCCTTGGTGCCCGGCAGCAAATTGATCGATGCGCCGGCGGCGGGCTACAGCCTCGAAGAGGTGTTGCCCATGGCGCAGGGTTACGAACTCGCGATCCTGCATACGAGCGTGCCGTCGTTCGCCTACGACGTACAGGTCGCCGAGGCCCTGAAGAAGGCCTACCCGAACATCAAGATCGGGCTGGTCGGCGCCAAGGTGGCGGTGGCCCCCGAGGAGTCCCTGACGGCCTCGCCGGCCATCGACTTCGTGGCGCGCGAGGACTTCGATTTCACGATCAAGGATGTCGCCGAGGGCCGCCCCTACGCCGAGATCGACGGGCTCACCTTCCGCGACGAGAAGGGTACGGTGGTGCATACCCCGCACCGCTCGCCGATCGAGGATATGGATCAGCTGCCCTTCGTCACCGAGGTCTACAAGCGGGACCTGCGCGTCGAGGACTATTTCATCGGTTATCTGAAGCATCCCTACGTCTCCTTTTACACGGGACGGGGATGCAAGTCGCGCTGCACCTTCTGCCTGTGGCCGCAGACCGTGGGCGGCCACCGTTATCTCGTGCGCAGCGCCGAGCACGTCGTGGAAGAGGTCAAGCTCATACAGCGGTACTTCCCGCAGGTCGCCGAGGTGTTCTTCGACGACGACACGTTCACCGACAATGCCCCGCGCGCCGAAGAGATCGCGCGCCGGCTCGGCAAGCTCGGCGTGACCTGGTCCTGCAACGCCAAGGCCAACGTGCGCTATGAGACCCTGAAGGTCATGCGCGACAATGGTCTGCGCCTGCTGCTCGTGGGCTACGAGTCCGGCAATCAAAAGATCCTGAACAACGTGAAGAAGGGCGTGCGCCTCGATATCGCCCGACAGTTCGCCAAGGATTGCCACAAGCTCGGCATCACCGTGCACGGCACCTTCATTCTCGGACTCCCGGGAGAGACCCGCGAGACCATCGAGGAGACCATACGCTTCGCCAAGGACATCAACCCGCATACCATCCAGGTGTCGCTCGCGGCCCCTTATCCGGGGACCTTCCTCTACAAGCAGGCCATCGAGAACGGCTGGCTGCAGGAGGAGAACAGCAAGCACCTCGTCAACGACCGGGGCGTGCAGATGAGCGCGTTGAGCTATCCGCACCTGAACCACACGGAGATCTACGATTCCGTGGAGTCCTTCTATAAGCAGTTTTATTTCCGGTCGGGAAAGGTCGCCGAGATGCTCGGGGAGATGGTGAAGAGCCCGCAGATGATGGGCCGGCGCCTGCGCGAAGGGGTCGAGTTCCTGCGGTTCTTCAGGCAACGCTAAGTGTCGGGGGCGTCTCGCCGGCTGATCGTCACCGCCGACGATTTCGGATTGTCGCCGGAGGTCAATGAGGCGGTTGAGCGCGCCGCGCGCCAGGGGATCTTGACGTGCGCGAGCCTCATGGTTGGCGAGGCGGCGGCGGACGACGCCGTGGCCCGCGCCCGCCGCCTGCCCGCGCTGCGGGTGGGCCTGCATGTGGTGGTGGCGGACGGACGGCCGGTGCTGCCCCCGGAGCGCATCCCCGCCTTGTGCGATCGCGAAGGTCGCCTGGATGGCCGGCTGGTGCGTGCCGGAGTGCGGTTTTTCTTCCGGCCACAGGTGAGGCGCCAGCTGGAAGAGGAGATCGCGGCGCAGTTCGCCGTGTTCGCCCGGACCGGCCTGCCCCTGGATCACGTCAAGGCCCACGAGCACATGCATCTCCATCCGACGGTCCTGGGGCTCATCTTGAAGATCGGCCGGCAGCATGGGATGCGCGCGGTCAGGCTCCCCTATGAGCCGCCGGTGGCGGTGCGCTCGGCGCTCGGGGCATGGCGCTATGGCAAGACCATGGGCGTGGTCGGGCTGTGGACCGGGCTCATGCGGTGGCGGCTCGACCGCGCGGGCCTCGTGCATAACGACAGGGTCCTTGGGCTCCTGGAGTCCGGGGGCCTGGATGAGGCGGCGGTGCTGGCGCTCCTGCGGCGGCTTCCGCCGGGCGTGACCGAGCTCTACTGTCATCCGGCCACGAGCGATGGGGCCGCGTCGCGCGCCTTGGGCTATCGGCAGGCCGATGAATTCGCGGCCTTGATGAGCGCCGAGGTGGCTAGCGCCCTGCGGGAAGGCGGCGTCATGAAAGTCGCCTTCGGTGATCTCGCTTAAGGGAAAGAGAAACGTCATGCGCGAAAAGCGCCACTCAGGCAGCATCGACCGGCTCGACCGCGGGTATTACGGGGTCCTCATCGGTTTGGCGGATTTCTCGCGGCGCCGCGCCTGGTGGGTGCTGATCGTCGCGGCCGCGCTGAGCCTGGGCTCGCTCGCCTACACGATCACGCATTTTGCCATCAGCACGGACATGAGCAAGATGCTGTCCCAGGATCTGCCCTTCGAGCGCGCCCAGGTGCGCTTCAACAAGGCCTTCCCGGGACTCAGCAAGACCTTGCTCGTGGTCATCCACAGCGACTCGCAGACGCTCTCGCGCCGGGGCGCCGAGCGCCTGACGCACTGGCTCAGGCGTCATGGCCAGGGCATCACGGAGGTGAGTCAGCCCGACGGTGGCCGGTTCTTCGCGCGCGAGGGATTGTTGTATCTGTCCCAGAAGGCGCTCTGGCGCCTGTCCGACCAGCTGTCGCAGGCGCAGCCGTTCATGGCGACGCTCGCCGCGCACCCGACCCTGCCGCGCTTTGGCGCGCTGCTCGACACCGCCTTGCGGCACGCGCGCGCCTCGGGCAGCGCGCTGCCGGGTCTCGTGACCGTGCTCGATGGGTGGCGCAAGACCCTGCAGGGCCAGGAGCAGGGTCGTTATGTGGTGATGCCGTGGGGGAGCCTCATGGGGGTCGCCGCGCCCGGCGGGGGCATGGCCGGCGACAGTTTCGTGGTGGTGAAGCCCCGATACGATTACAGGGGGGGCGCGCCGGTCCGCACCGCGCTGCGCAGCGTGCGCGCCGGGGCGCGGGCCCTCGGGCTCGATGCCGCGCATGGCCTCACCGTGCGCATCACCGGATCGGCGGCGCTCGACAATGACCAGGTCAAGACCGTGTCGCAGAGCGCGGGGCTCGCCACCGGCCTGTCGCTCACCCTGGTGCTGGTCATGCTGGTGCTCGGCTTGCGCCGCCCGCGCTACGTGGCGATCATCCTCGTGACCCTGTTCATGGGCTTGACCTGGACGGCGGCCTTCGCGCTCCTGGCCACCGGGCCCATGAACCTGATCTCGGTGGCGTTCGCGGTGCTGTTCGTGGGGCTCGGGGTCGATTTCGGGATCCAGTTCTGCATCCGCTATCAGGAGGAGGGCGCGCACGGCGACAACGGCCAGGCGATCTGCGCCACAGCGCGCGGCGTCGGCAGCGCGCTGAGTCTCGCGGCGGTGGCCGCCGCCATCAGCTTCTACTCCTTCGTGCCGACGAGTTACGCGGGCATTGTCGATCTTGGTATCATTTCCGGCACCGGCATGTTCTTTGCGCTCATCGCCAATCTGACCGTGACCCCGGCGCTGCTCACGATCTTCGTCAATGGGAATGCGCAGGGGCGGCCGCGCGGCCGTCTGCGCAGCCTGTTGGCGCGCATCCCGGTGGCGCGCCACCCGCGCGCGATCGTCGCCGGCGCCACGGTGATCGCCATCGGGCTCGTCCCCATGATCCTCGCGAGCCGTTTCGATTTCGATCCCATGCATCTCCAGGATCCCCATAGCGAGGCGGTGGCGACCTTCGAGTCCCTGCTGAAGAACAGCCGCATCTCGCCCTATCCCATCGACATCTTGGAGCCCAATCTCCGCGCCGCCCAGGACATGGCCGCGCGCCTCAGGCGCCTGAAGACGGTGGGACGCGTGCTCACGGCCGCGAGTTTCGTCCCGAGCCACCAGAACGCCAAGCTCGCGGTGATCGCGCAGATGGCCCTGGTCGTGCCGCCGTTTTCGATCCACCCCCATCGCGCGCGGCCGCCATCGGCGTCGCGCATCCGCGCCTCGCTGCTGCGATTGCGCCAAAGCCTGAAGGCCTTCGCCGCCGCGCGCGCCCATGGGCGCACGGTCCACGCGGCCCGCGCCCTGGATGCCGCCCTCGGCTCGTATCTGGCGCGGTTCGGGCATGATCGGGCCGCTCTTCTGGAATTGCAGCAGCGCGTCATCGCGACCCTGCCTTGGCAGCTCGCCAGCCTGCAGAAGGCGCTGAACGCGCGTCCTGTGACCCTGCGCACCCTGCCGACCTCGCTGCGCCAGCAATTCATCAGCGCCGATGGGCGCGCGCGGGTCGAGGTCTTTTCCTCGCTCGATCTGAACCATAATCGCAATATCGCGCGATTTGCCCGCGACGTGGCGCGCGTGGCCCCGGACGCGGTCGGTCCGCCGGTGCTGCTCGTGCAAGGCGGGCACGCGGTGGTCAGCGCCTTCAAGGAGGCGACGGCGATCTCCTTTGTGTTGATCACCGTGGTGCTGCTGCTGACCTTGCGCAGCGTGGCCGATGCCTTGACGATCCTGGCCCCGCTGGTGTTGGCGGCCATGGCCGCGGTCTCGGTGATGTGGGTACTCGGGATCTCGTTCAATCTCGCCAATATCATCGTGCTGCCGCTGCTCATAGGCCTGAGCGTGGCGTTTAGCATCTACCTCGTGGTGCGCTGGCGGCGCGGGGTCGGGACCGCGCTCCTGCTCGACACCAGCACCTCGGAGGCCGTGGTGTTCAGCGCCCTTACCACCATGAGTTCGTTTGGGAGCCTCGCGGTGTCGTCCAATCCGGGGATGGCGGTCCTCGGGGAGACCTTGTTCATCGCCATGGGCGCGGCGCTCGTCACGATCCTGCTGGTCCTGCCCGCCATCCTGAGCCTGCGGCAGGCCCCCGATGGGCAACATGCCTGAGGCCCGCCACGCGCCCGCCCAACGGCCGTGGACCGCGGGCGTGTTGGGCGTCATGGCGGCCTGCGGCATCGCGCTCACGGCGTGGCTCGTGGAGCGCCTGGGTTGGACGCCGATCGCCGCCTTTCTGGCGCGCGCCGGCTTCGGCCTCCTGTGGCTCATTCCCTTGCGTTTCGCGGTGGCCGCCACCGAGGTGCGCGGATGGGGCGCCTTGCTCGGGATCCGGCGGCGCATCCCGTGGCTTTTGCTGGCGTGGCTTGCCATGGTGCGCGATGCCGTCAACACCTTCCTGCCCGTGGCGCGCGTGGGCGGCGAGCTCGTCGCCATCCGGCTCTTGCGCCTGCGCGGCGTGAACACCAGTACCGCCTCGGCGAGCGTGATCGTCGAGACCAGCGTCACGCTGGCCCTGCAGATCGTCATCACGCTCTGCGGCATCGCCCTGCTGCTGCCCATGGCGGGCATCCATGCCTCCTTGCCGGCGCTCTTGGGCGGCATCGCGGTGGCGGCGGTCGTGGTGGCGGTGTTCGTGGCCGTTCAGGTGCGCATCGGCCTTGCGGAATTCGCCGACCGCACGCTCGGGCGCGCGCTGCGCGCCGTGGGCGGCCGCGGCCTGCCGCCGGTGCCGGGCCTCGATCGCAAGGTGATGAGCCTCTACCGGCACCGCATGGTGCTGGTGCGCTGCGCGTTCTGGCAGCTCATGGGCTTTGCGGGGGGCGCGGCCGAGATCGCGCTGCTCGCGGTGCTGATGCACATCCCGCTCACGCTGGTTCAGGTGTTTGTATTCGAGGCCCTGATCCAGGCCCTCCACAGCGTGGCATTCGTGGTCCCCGGGGCCCTCGGGGTCCAGGAAGGCGGCTTTGTCGGGCTCGCCATGCTGCTCGGGGTCCCGCCCGACGCGGCGTTCAGCCTCGCGCTGGGACGCCGACTGCGTCAGCTCGCCATCGGATTCCCCGTGCTCCTATCATGGCAATGGCATGAGTGGCGCATTCGGCGCCTTTCGTCCGCGCAGGCGGCGCCGACCAGCGGTTAGGGGCGCCAAGCGAGTTCAAGAAGGTTACACTTTATGTTAAGGTGCCGACCGCCAGCGCCGAGCGCGCCGGGCCGCAAATCGACCAACCGATGACGCATCAGGGAAAAGGGATATGTCCGTATCGGCAGTAGATGCGACAGCAACGAGGGAGGACGCGGACGATGAGCGCTTCCAGGCGGCCATGCTGCAGGACGTGTCACGGACCTTCGCGCTGACCATACCCGAGCTTCCGCGGGCCTTGCGCGCGGTCGTCGGCAACGGTTATCTGCTGTGCCGCATCGTCGATACCATCGAAGACGACCCGGATCTCGGTAGCGCCCAGAAGCGGCAGTTCTGCACACTCTTTGCCCAGGTCGTCGCGCGCCGCGCCGACCCCACGGAATTCGCGCGCAGCCTCGACGCGGTCCTGGCCCCCGGGGTGCCGCCCGCCGAGCGCCTGCTCGTGCGCGAGACCGAGCGCGTGATTGCGATCGCCGACACTTTCACGGTTACGCAGCGCAAGGCGCTCGAGACCTGCGTCGCGATCATGGCCGATGGCATGGCGGAATTTCAGGAGCGCAAGGATCCGGCGGGCCTGCCGACCTTGGCGGACATGGACCGCTATTGCTATCACGTGGCCGGGGTCGTGGGCGAGATGCTCACGCGCCTGTTCTGCGAGTACTGTCCGGAGATGCGCCGTCACGAGGACCGCCTTATGGCGCTCGCGGTCTCATTTGGGCAGACTCTCCAGATGACCAATATCCTGAAGGACATTTGGGAGGATCATAGGCGGGGCGCCTGCTGGTTGCCGCGCGATGTGTTCGCGCGTCATGGCTTTGCGCTCGCCGATCTCGACGGCGGGGCGGGCAGCGAGGGATTCGGCCGCGCCCTTGGCGAGCTCATCGATGTGGCGCGCGCCCATGCGCGCGGCGCGCTCGAGTATGTCTTGTTGATCCCGCGCGAGGAGGCGGGCCTGCGGAATTTCTGCTTGTGGGCGCTTGGCATGGCGGTCCTGACGCTGCGCAAGATCGATCGCCGGCGGAATTTCTCCAGCGGTCAGGACGTGAAGATCACGCGTCGCAGCGTCAAAGCGACGGTCGCGGTGAGCCGCCTGTCCGCCGGTCATGACCGGCTTTTGCGTCTCTTGTTCGCGCTTTTGGCGGGCGCGCCGCGGCCGTTGCCGCGCGGCGTCTGACGAAGCGCGTCTTTGCCCGAGGAAGCACGCCGTATGAAGAGTCAGGGGGGTTCGGCAAAGAGCCGCGAGAGCCGCGAGTCATTGGCGCAAGACGCGGAGGCGGCGTTTCTCGACGCGGCGCTAGCGCAGGCGCGCGACCGCATTCTCGCCGAACAAGCCCCGGAAGGTTATTGGTGTTGGCCGCTCGAGGCCGACTGCACCATCCCGTCCGAATACATCCTCATGATGCATTTCATGGACGAGATCGATGGCGCGCTGGAGGTGAAGCTCGCGCGCTATATCCGCGCCCGGCAGATGGCTGATGGCGGATGGCCGCTCTATCATGACGGGCATTTCGACATGAGCGCGTCGGTCAAGGCCTATTACGCCTTGAAGCTCGTCGGCGATGACGTCAATGCGCCCCATATGGCGAAGGCGCGTGCGCTCATCCTCGAGCGGGGGGGCGCGGCGCGCGCCAATGTGTTTACGCGCATTGCGCTAGCGCAGTTCGGTCAGGTGCCGTGGCGCGCGATCCCGTTCATGCCCGTGGAACTCGTGGTGGCCCCCAAGTGGTTCCCGATCACGCTCGCCAAGGTCTCATATTGGTCGCGCACGGTCATGGTGCCCTTGCTCGGGCTCTGCAGCCTCAAGGTCCGCGCGCGCAACCCGCGCGGCATCGGCATATCCGAACTGTTCGTGCGGCCCGCCGACGAGGAGCACGATTACTTCCCGGTCCGGTCGTTCATGAATTACGCCTTGTGCAAGATCGAGCGCGTCGGATTCCGTCTCGAGGGCGTGATTCCCCGCTGGCTGCGGGCCCATGCCCTGGATCGCGCCGAGGCGTGGATCGTGGAGCGCTTGAACGGGACCGGCGGGCTCGGGGCGATCTTTCCGGCGATGGTGAACGCCTACGAATTTCTCGCCGCGCGCGGCTACGCGCCCGAACATCCCTATCGGCGCGACGCCCTGATCGCCATTCAGAAACTTCTGCTCGTGGGCGACACCGAGGCCTACTGTCAGCCGTGCGTGTCGCCGATCTGGGATACCGGGCTCGTGGCTCTGGCGCTCATGGAGGTCGATCGCGAGGGCACCAAGGACGCGGTGGCGCGCGGTCTGTCATGGATGCGCGACTGTCAGCTGCTCGATGCCCCCGGAGATTGGCGGGACAGCAGGCCGGATCTGCCGGGCGGCGGCTGGCCCTTCCAGTTCGAGAATGGCCATTACCCGGACCTGGACGACACCAGCGTCGTGGCGTGGGCCATGGAGGATTTTCGCGACCCGGCGTTCAACGAGTCGATCCGGCGCGCCGCCGAATGGGTCGCGGGCATGCAGTCGCGCAACGGAGGCTTCGCCTCGTTCGATGTCGACAATACCCATTATTATTTGAACGAAATCCCGTTCGCGGATCATGGCGCCTTGCTCGATCCCCCGACGAGCGACGTCACCGCGCGGTGCGTCACCCTGCTGTCGCGAGCGGCGAGTGATGGGCGCTATCGCGAGGCGATCGACCGGGCCGTTGCCTATCTGCGCTCCGAGCAGGAGGCACATGGCGCCTGGTTCGGCCGCTGGGGGACCAACTATATCTATGGGACATGGTCGGTGCTGGTGGGCCTGCACGCCGCCGGCATCGGCGGCGATGACCCGGCGGTGCGCGCCGCGGTGCGGTGGCTGTCGTCCATTCAGCACGCCGATGGCGGATGGGGCGAGAGCAACGACTCTTATCACGACCCGGAGACCGCCGGCATCGGCGCGCGCAGCACCACGTTCCAGACCGCATGGGCGATGCTCGCGCTGATCGTGGCCGGCGAGGTCGACAGCGAGGCGGTGCGCCGCGGCGTGCGTTATCTCCTGGCCCATCGCGAACCCGGCGGGTTGTGGGAAGACGTGGACTTCACGGCCCCCGGTTTCCCGCGGGTCTTCTATCTCAAGTACCACGGGTAC
The DNA here is from genome assembly GCA_027335965.1 of Acidiferrobacter sp. The sequence goes on along the minus strand of DAHWGZ010000018.1, from coordinate 5,882 downwards.
GCCCGGTATTTCCCGCTGTGGGCCTTGGCGTGCTACCGCAATCGGGCCGCCCGCTAGAGGCCCCTTACGGCTTTGTCGTCGCGCTGGCCGCCGAGGCCCGCGCCTTCGGCCGGCCCGTGACCCTGGGTCGACCCCGGGCGCTACATGCCGGGCAGTGGCTGGGGGTGTCGGGGATGGGCGCGGAACGCGCCCGGCACATGGCGCGCGATCTCATATCCCGCGGCGCGCGGGGGCTCGTCAGTTTCGGCACGTGCGCGGGTCTCGCCCCCGGGCTTGCCGCCGGCGCATTGGTCGCTCCACGCGTGGTGTGCGACGAACACGGGGCCTCCTACGAGGCGCCGTGGCCGCCGGCGCTCGCCGAGGCCTTGCCCGCCGGCGTGCCCATCGATGTGTTGGTGTCGGTCGCGCGGCCCGTGGGCGGCGTGGCCGACAAGGCCGATCTTTTGCGCCGCTACGGCGCATGGGCCGCCGACATGGAGAGCGCGGCGCTCGCGCATGAGGCGCGCGAGCACGGCCTGCCGTTTCTGGCCGTGCGCGTGGTCGTGGATCCCTTCGATGCGCCGGTCCCGGAAGGGCTCATGCGCGGGCTCGACGCCTGGGGGCGGCCACGCGTGGGCGCGCTGCTCGCGGCGCTCGGCATCGACGCAGGGCAGTGGCGCGCGCTTTTGCGTCTCGGCCGGGACTTTGGCAAGGCGCGGCAGACCATGGCGCACGCCGCCTGCGTGCTGACCGGTCGGTCCCCCGCGGGCGGCGCCTCGCTTGGCAAAGCGGATGGCTGACGGCATGCGCCGCGATTCATGAGCGGGGCGCCGCGCAAGGCGCGAGGACGCGCGTGGCTGCGTCTCGTGCCGATCGTGGCCGGTCTGTTGGGGCTGGCCGGCGCGGCGCTCCTGTTCGCGCGCCATCACCCGGCGCGCATCCTCGATCTCGTGGCCTTCGCCGGATTCGGCATGTTCTGGCTCGTGCCGGTGCGCATCGCCGTCCTTGCCATGAACGCGCAGGGCTGGCGCGCGCTCTTCCCGCGCGGCCAAGAGGCGTCTTTGGCCCTTCTCACCTGGATGGCCTTCGTGCGCAATGCCGTCAACACATTGCTGCCGGTGGCGCATGTGGGCGGCGAGGTGGCGGCCGCGCGCCATCTGGCCAAGCGCGGCGTACCCGCGCCCGTGGCGATCTCCGGCATCGTCGTCGAGACCACCGTGACGATCTTCGTGCAGATGGGCTACACGCTCCTTGGCATCGGCCTGCTCCTGTCGTACATGGGTGACGCGCCGCTCATTGAGCGTCTGTGGTGGGGCCTTGTCATCGCCGTGCCCGTGGGGCTCGTCTTCGTGTTGGTGCAGTGCCGCTCACGCCCGTTCGCGCGTCTTCAGCGCGCGCTGGGGCGCTTGAATCACAAGCTCGCCACCGAGGCCGCCCACGGCGAGAGCGTGGATGACGCGATCCTGTCTTTGTATCGCCGCACCGGCGCGCTCGCCTATTGCGCCCTGTGGCAGGCCTTGAGCCTCGCCGGAGGGGCCGGCGAATTCTGGGTGATTTTGCACTTGCTCCATCAACAGGCCTCGGTGCGCCTGGCGTTCCTTCTCGAATCCCTGGTGCAGGCCATGCAGAGCGCCGCGTTCATGGTGCCCGGCACCCTTGGGGTCCAGGAGGGCGGGCTTATCGCCATCGGCGCCGCGACCGGGCTGTCGCCGGAGACGGCGCTCGCGATTTCGGCGGTGCGCCGCGTGCGCCAGGTGGGGATATCCCTGCCAGTGCTCTTGCTGTGGTTGCGCGCCGGCCGCGCGCCGCCGGCCGATTCCCCTTTCCGTTCCGAGTAACGGGAGGTGGATGCGCGGCGCTTCGCGGGCTGGTAGCATCGTGGCCCGGTCCGCGATGGGTGCGCGGGACCCATGCGAGGAGACGCGATGACAAAGATGGTTTGGCCCAACCTCTTTATCGTGGGAGCCGTCAAGAGCGGTACGACGTCGCTTTATGCCTATTTGAGGCAGCATCCGGACATCTTTTTTCCGGAGATGAAGGAACCCCATTTCTTTGCGCAGCCCGCGCCCGCGCGCGAGCAGCGGCATCTCATCACGTTCATCGGCGAACAGGCGGAGTATCTGCGGCTCTATGAGCGCGGCGCCGATCGTCGCTGGCGGGGGGATGCCAGTCCCTCCTATCTCTGGAGTGCGTCGGCGGCCGCGCGCATCGCCAAGGTATCACCCGATGCGCGCATCATCGTCATCCTGCGCGACCCGATCGAGCGCGCCTACGCGCAGTACCTGATGGACTATTCGGAAGGCGCGATCGACCAGCCGTTTTTCGAGGCCTTGCGCCGCGACTGGGAGCGTCCCGACAAGGGTTGGGGAGTGTCGCAGCTCTATGTCGAGTTGGGCCTCTATACCGGACAGATTCAGCGCTACCGCGCGCTCTTTGGCGCTGATCGGGTGCTGGTGCTGTTGCTCGAGGATTTGAAGAAGGATGCGCGCGGCATGCTGAGGCACATCGCGCGCTTTCTCGATATCCCCGAGGGCCCCATGGCGATGGTCGACACCGCCGAGGCCCATAACCACTACAAGCAGCCCAAGGGCCAGTGGGCGCGTTGGCTCGCCGGCCACCCCGTGAGCCGCTTCTTGGGAGAACGCGTCATGCCGCGGCGCCTGGGGGAGTACATATGGGAGCGTTGGATGCAAAAGGATGCCCCCAAGCCGCCGATCGACCCGCGGGCGGTGGCCACCCTTCAGTCGATCTATGCGCCGGAGCTCGTGGCGCTCGAGGCCGAACTGGGACGTCCATTGCCGGAGCTTCGGCGTAGCTGGGCGCTCGCGCCGCTTCCGGCGTCCCCAGCGGTTTCCGCGCCCGCGCCCGTTCCTCGATCCGCCGACGTCGGCCAGCATGCCCGCACGGAGAACGCGATCGACCACTAGCCTCGCGTCCTAGCCGACCGTCATGGGTGTGGGCACGCGCGACCGATCAGGGGCGCTGCTCGATCAATAGCCAGTGGCCATCCTCATCCCGCGCCATGGCGGCATCGGCGAGGCGCCGGAAGGGGGGCTGTCGGTACGCGCCGGGGCGGCGTTCGAGCGCCGTGAGGTCGGTGGTTTCCAGCACGGTGCGGGTCGCCGCGATGTCGGTGGCCGCGAGCGCCCGCCGGCGGCCACGCGGCTCCTCGTAGCCGAGCAACTCGAGATGGGGCCCGGGGGGCGCGGCGAGGAGCGTCACCACGCGCACCCGCACCCCCGGCAGGTCATCGAGGCGTTCCTGCTCCGGACCCGCATTGGTGTGTTGGCTGCCGGGCGTAAGGCCGAGGACGCCCTCGTAGAAGGCCACCGCTCGTCCGCAATCGCTCACGCTCAAGGCCGTATGGTCGATGGCATGGCCTCGTGCCGGGGGCGATCCGCGCGCCTGCGAGGGCGCGGGCTGCGGCGACGTCGCCGGTGCCAGCAGCTCCAGGGGGTGGCCGTCGGGATCGCGAACCTTGTAGGCGGACACGCCGCCGCTCGCGCCCGGCAGTTTCTGGGGGCCTTCGCGCGTGATCGGCCGTCCACCGCAGTCCGTGACGCGATGCGCGAGCGCGTCGATGTCGTGGCATGTGATGGCGAAATGCTGAAACCAGAGGTCGTTGGCGTGGCTGTCCGCGGGATAGGGCGCGGATGACGCGAGGAATCGCGACAGCTCAAGCCGGGTGTCGCCGAGCGCCATGGTGAGCGATTCGAACGGGCCCCCGAGGAGCGCGGCGCGCTCGCGCGCAGCCGGGCGCGCCGTGCCCAGGGGCCTAAAGCCGAGTGCGTGCTGATAGAAGGTCGCGGCGCGGCCGATGTCGCGCACGTTGAGCGCAAGCCGCGCGATGCGTAGGCCGGGTCCCGGCGGCGCCGCGCCGCTCATGGCCGGACCGCCCCGCGGCGGTTCACGTAGATGGCCAGCAGCGTCTGTCCGGCGCACACGAACAGGCGGCTGCGTTCGCGCCCACCGAAGGCCAGATTCGATACCGGGGTGTTCGTCAGGATCTTGCCGAGCAGGGCGCCCTGCGGGTTCAGGCAGTGGACACCGTCGCCGGCGCTCGTCCAGACATTCCCATCCTCGTCGCAACGCAGGCCGTCGGCGCCGCCCGGCACCACCTCGTGGAATACCGTGGTCGCGCCCAGGCGCGCGCCATCGCCCGTGAGGACGGCGCGGCGAATATGCCGTACCGGATCGGCGGCGAATTGCTGGCCGGTCTCCACGAGATAGAGGATGCGCTCATCCGGCGAGAAGCACAGGCCGTTCGGGCCCTCGAGGTCGTCGGCCACGACCTCGAGCGCGGCCCGCGCCGGGTCGAGACGGTAGACCGCGGGCGGCCCCTCCGAGACCTGCTTGCCGCCCTCGTAGTCGGTGTTGATGCCATACAAGGGGTCGGTGAACCATATCGAGCCGTCGCTTTTCACGACCACGTCGTTTGGCGCGTTGAGGCGCCGTCCCTGATAGTGGCTGGCCAAGACCGTGATCCGGCCATCCCACTCGGTGCGCGTCACGCACCGGTCATGATGCGAGCAGCTGATGAGGCGTCCCTCGCGGTCGCGCGCATGGCCGTTCTCGAAGCCGCATGGCGACCGGAACACGCTGATGCCGCCCGCCTCCGACCAGCGCAGGACGCGGTCATTGGGGAGGTCGCTGAATAGGAGGCAGTCGTGATCGGCGAACCACACCGGCCCCTCGAGCCAGCGAAAGCCCGCGCCCAGGGTCTCGGGCGCGGCATTGGGAAGCACGAAGGATCGAAACGAGGGATCCAGGAATTCGTAAAGGGCCATGCCGTCACCGCCTGTGGCAGGGGCGGCGCGGCGCCTGATCGGCAAGGCGCACGGTCATGAGCACCGCGGGCTCCGACCCGATGGTCCCGGAGCGGTGGCCCTTGCGCCCCTTGGCGTCGGCCACGCAGTTCTGGTCCTCCCCCAGGGACAGATCGCCGGGCCCCATCTCGACGCGCGTCCCGTCCATGGACTCCACCCACCAGCGGCCGCTCAACGGCACGATCCATTGGGGGGCCGGGTTCTCGTGCCATTCCCCGACCCAACCGACCGGCTGGACGGTGAACACGCAGGTGGCGCGCTCCTCGGCTTGGGCATCGTTCCATTGCGCGGCGGCCCCGCCTATGCCCTTCAGGATGAAGCGATCCAGGGTGCAGCGGTCCTGATGGCTTAGGCCTTGCTCATCGGTCCAGATATGCCAGTACCCGACGCGCGGGGCATCGCCTGAGTCCGCGGGCCTCGCATCGGCGGTTTTTGGGTCTTTGGATGGCATCGTGACCTCCTTTCAAGGGTTGTGGCGTCCGCTCTCCCCGGGGCGAGCCGCGCCGATGTGTGCGCGGCGGCCATCCCGCGATGCGCCGCCGGCGTCGTCGGGGCCACGGACCCGCCGACCACCAGCAAAAGACCGCCCACGAGACCGAAATTCTTCACGAAATCCCAAAAATGCGCGGCGCCCTCGGCGTTGTCCCCGGACCAAAACCCGGGGAATCGCCAGAAGGGATGAAAGAGGAGGGCGGTGATCACGCAAAACGCGGCCAGCACCAGCGATGCGATCACCGGGTGCCACAGCAGGACGATGCACACCGGCGTCGCGAACTCGATGACGATGCCGGCGATCAGCATGGAGCGCGCGCCCCCGAGCGGCGAGGTCTCGGCCTGCTTCATGGCCTTGTCCCAGTGCACGATCTTGTCGAGCCCGCTGAACGGGAACAAGATGACGAGCAATACGCGCGCCGCGATCGCCAGCGCGCTCATGACCGTCTCCGGGCCGCTTGCGGGACATGGATGCGCATCGTCATGGCTCTAGCCCAGCCGCGCGAGGATGCCATCTGCCACGCGCAGGGCATTGGCGATGATCGTAAGGGTCGGGTTGACCGCGCCTATGGAGGGAAAGAAGCT
>DAHWGZ010000189.1 GCA_027335965.1 Acidiferrobacter sp. | reverse complement strand
CGGCCGCGGCCCGTGGTGAGGCCGACATCAATCCAGTTGGCTACGCGGTAACAATGCCCGGTGAAGCGAGCGGGGTCGACCAAGGTCTCGGCCAGGAGGGGGCGTATGCCGTAGGCGGCCGCCCAATCGGTGGTGACGGTGCGTAACGCGAGCGCCAGTACATGGCTTGCGAGGTTTTTGACCCGCACGGAGGGCAGAATCAGGAAGCGGGAGTTGCAGATGACCCGCTGGAGGCGCCGGGCGCGGGTGGCATCGTCCCAGCCGATCCACTGATCGCGCCCCTTCAGGCGCCAGGCGGGCGAAGAGAACTGCAGGCAGCCCAGGACCAGGGGGCTTGGGGCTGTGGCCTGGATCAGGTAGCGGAGATGGGCGCCAAAGGGCACGCGATGGCCGAGATAATGATGGCGCTCGATGAGTGTGCGCCAGAGCGTCCGCTCTTCGGCGGTGGCTACGCGCTGCAATCGGATCGGCTGCAGCGTGGCAAGCGGCGCGTCTGCCGCCGCAGGTTCCGGGTCGGAACTGACCAGAACGGACGTACTCGCGCCGCGCGGACGACCGGCCTTCAGCGCGGGCAGCGCAATCAGCCCCGCCTCCTGCATCCGTTCGAGCAGCGCCCGGCACTCGATCGTCTTCGGTTGTCCGTTGGGGCGGTGCCAATCGAGGAGTTCGCACACCGTCTGCGCCAGCTCATGGCGGCTTAAGCGCCCATAGCGTTTTACTAAGGCCACGATCAGCGACCGTTGCTGCGTCTCGAGTACCTGACCACAAAATCGGATGTCCTCCATGGGGGTCCTCAACTGCTGTCGGGCGCGTCGATTTCGAGGCCTTTCAGCATGAAGTCGAGCAAGGCCTCAAAGCTCTCGAAGCACAGATACCGGGTCAAGGCCCGGATATCGTCAAAAAAGGTCTGGCGGGTGGGCAGGCTCGCGCGGAGCAAGCGGTATTTGTGACTGGTCATCTCCTGCACGGTGTGGAGCAGGAAGGCGAGCAGGTTCAAGGTCGCCAGGAGGGACGAGAGGTATATCTTGCCGTGCCCGAAGTTGTGCTCGAAGTGGTAGCCCTTGGTCTTCAAGGTGTTGTTGGCGCCGTTCTCGATGCCCCAGCGCGCCCGAGCGGCGGCGGCGAGGGCGGCGACATTGCCTGGGTGGATCGTATGCCGCGTGACCCAGGCATTGTGGTAAATCGTCTGGCCCTGCGCGTTCGTCGTAGTGAGTTCGAGCCAGTTCACACAGAGCGCGTCCGCGCCGGCGCGCAAGGGCAGTTCCTGGGCGAAGCGGTAGGTGTCGGTCAAGACCTGCCGACCCTTGCGGCGCGTGATCTGATGGGTCACCACACCTCCCGAACGCGCGAGGCTCTCGACCCACTCGTACAGCGTGGGATGCGAACTGGGTTTGCAGACCAAGAGGAAGTGGAGCCCCGCCGCCAGGATCTGCTCGCATAGGGGTTGACGGCTGTAGAGGTCGTCGCCGAGCACGGTGACGTGCTGATCCCGGTAGTGGCAGGCGCTGGCCGCAAGCCAGCGCTTGGCCGCCGCCGTCTCGCAATCCTGCTTGTCGTGACCGTCTTGCGGGACGATGAATTCCGGCGCGAGGGGGATCACCCGGCTTAGAGTCGGGGTTACGATCACAGGTGTGATGACCGTGTGCTGGTAACTCACGGCGCCGTTCTGGTGTTCAATCCGCGTGCAGCGCGCACAATGGATGGTGTGGGAGGCGTGATAAGCCGTCCCATCCAGGGCGATCAGGAGCCGGCCCGGACCGTCTTCCGAGGAATCGAGGGACACCCGCAAGGGGTCGATGTGACCACCGGCGTTTAAGGCGTTGAATATCTGCGTAAAGAGCGGGAACAGGTGAGAAGGCGCCACGGGGTCTAGCAGCTTGCGGACACAATTATCCGTCGGGATCTGACGCATGCCAAAGAGCGTCTGGGCATTGCTTTGGCCGCGGGTCTGCTCCATGGTCCTCTGATAGGCCAGAAACGACGGGCTTTGCGTGGTGAATACGGCAAAGGCCGCCACGGCCGCGTCTTCCATGCTATAGACGCAGTTCTTCCCGGTCCGTTTGTCGGGGGCCTGGCGCATGATCTCCTTCAGCGACGCCACCAGGGCGCCCAGACTCAGGGGATTTCCGTTCACAACGTCTGTCACGCCGCGCTCGCGCACAATAGCCCAGCGCTGTTATACCGCAGACCACGCCTTTTGTCCAGCCTCTTGCTTGCATCAGCGCATGCAAGTTATCGGATGCAGGTGGTCGTTGCCACATTTAGAATTGCTGGCCATCCAGGCGCTTCTGGCCACGCGCAGCGAGGCCTTTGCGCAGGCCGGTTTTTTTGTGCCCCGGACCGGCCGGATAGGCGGTGTCCTTCCGGTAAGCATGCAAGAAACGGTTTTTTGTCCCTGCTAACGTTCGCTGCGTATTTCAACCGATGAGGACCGCAGCGAATGAACGAGACCAGGCAGACGATGGAAGGGCCGGAGGGCGGTGAGACGCTTGAGTCCACGCGAGCGCTTTTCCAGCGCTGGCGGGAGAGCCGCCAGCGGGGCGCACGGATCCCCAAGGCCTTGTGGGTTGCGGCCGTGGAGATGGCCCGGCAGTACGGGGTAGTACAGACTGCACAGCGTCTGCATGTGGATGGCCCGCGGCTCCTAAAGCGCATGGAGGGCGCGGGGTTCGCGAGGGCCGCCGACCCGCACACCGTGACCTTTGTCGCGTTGTCGGGATCGACACCCGCGGCCAGGACAGGAATCGCTGAGTGTGTCGTGGAGATTCAGAATGCGCGTGGGGGGACGATGCGGGTAAGCTTGCAGGGCTCGGGGCTTACCCAGCTCGCACCGCTGTGTGCGGCCTTCTGGGGCGCGCCATGATCGCCATCACCCCGCACATGCGCGTGCTGGTGGCGGTCCCCCGCTGTCAGACTACCTGTCGCCTCTTGTATGAAACCCTTGGGGGCAGAAAGAGAGTCGACAACCATGATGCGCTACGCCAAAGAACGGAAGGAGTCGGTGATCCGCAAGATGCTGGCCACCCCTGACCTGTCCATCCCAGAGCTCGCCCGGGAGACGGGCATCTCTTGCTGGACGCTGTATGATTGGCGCAAGACAATACGCCCAAAGGAGGCAGCGGATATGCCGGGAGGAAGGCCGCCCGTGAAACGCCAGGCCGCGCAGAAGCTTACCGTGGTGGTGGAGACCGCGGGTTTGAATGAAGCCGA
>DAHWGZ010000188.1 GCA_027335965.1 Acidiferrobacter sp. | reverse complement strand
TGCCGTCGACCGGTACCCGGGGTCATAAGCCAAAAGCCCGTGGCGGGCATAGAGCGATTGGATGTCGACGGCCTGTGGGCCGAGCGTCCCCTCGAGCACCGGCAGGCTCCCATCCCCCGCCTCGTCTCCTATGACCGCACTCACGTATTTCGTCACAACCCCCTCCTCACTTGCGGGCATATAGCCACTTGATGACCCCGTCTTCGGCCCGGAACCCCGATTCCGTATCAGCCGCGGGGTAATTCTCCAACACCACAACGATGTAGCGCCGTCGCCCGCGCTGCAGGTAGCCCGCCAAGGTATCCACGCCGTCGATCGTGCCGGTCTTGCCATGGAGATGCCCGGCGACCGGCGACCCCAGGAACCGGTAGCGCAAGGTCCCGTCGATCCCCGCTATCGGCAAGGACGAGACGTACTCGGGCATGTAGCGCCCATTATAGGCATAACGCAGGACGCGTCCCACTTCGGCGGCGGTAATGCGCTCGGAACGCGACAGTCCGACCCCGTTGCGCAACACGAGGTGGGGCAGACGCAGGTGGTGACGCGCCAACCACGCACGCATCACCGCCAGGCCCTTCGCGGTCGTTCCCGGCGGCTTGTCCTTCACCGCCCCGAGGGTCATGACCAAAAGCCGGCCCATGACGTTGTTGCTGTATTTGTCGACGCTGCGCAGGACATCGGCAAGCGGTCGCGAATGGACCGCGTACAGCAGCCGCGCGCCCGGCGGCAGCCGCCCAGCGAGAAACCGTCCGCTGAAGACCCCTCCCTGCTCGCGCCAGAGCTCGGTGAACACCCCCGAGACATAGCGGCGATTGTTGTCCGTGACGCGATACAGGTGCTGCGTCCCGCACGCGCGCGGATAGCGCCCACGGAACACCGCCACATTGTCCCGCCTATCATGCGCGATCCGCAAATGGACATGGGCGCGCCAGTCTCCGCACGCCCCGCCGGTCGCGCGCAGGTCGTCGACCACCCGCAGTGTCGTCGGATACGGGTCCGGCAGCACGCGCACCTTCGATGCCTCTGGAAGAAACCGGAACTCGACCGCCTGGAAATTGACCAGCAGTGCCTGCGGGCGCACGTTGTATGTGCGGTCGCGCAAGCCATCGAAGGCCCCGCGCGCTGCGCGCGGGGCCTGCAGATAATGCTCGTCGAGCACGAGATTGCCGGCTATGCGGCGTATGCCAAGACGACGCAACCCGTGGAGCAGGTTCCAGAACGATTTGGTGATGAGGTAAGGGTCGCCGTCGCCACGCAGATAGAGGTTGCCATGCAACACGCCGTGCACCACGGGCCCGCGCGCGTACGCGCCGGTGGTCCATGTATAGGCCGGCCCGAGCGCGTTCAGGCTCACGAGCGCGGTGACGAGCTTCATCACCGAGGCCGGATCCCGGGGGGTGTGCGCCCGATAGGCGAGCAATGGCTTGCGGGCGTGTATCCGGCGCAGATAGATGCTGATGCCCCCCAATGGCACGTGTTCGCGCGCGAACAAGCGCTGCAAGGACGCGGGAAGCGGATCGCCCCATGCCGGCCCGCAGGCCAGCACGAAAGACGCGAGCAGGGTCAATAAGATGCGTGTTTTCATGGGCCGAGTATGACCTGTCCACCCTTGAGCCTGCAAACGCCGGCGGGCCATGCGTGGCTTGCGCGCCGCCCAGAGGTTATAATGCGGGCCTCACAAGGACGGAGCTTCGTCGCGTGTCCAGACCTCCAGGCCACCTAGCGATCGCCATGCCGCGGATTTGTCACGTGCCGCCATCCCCCCGTCCCACCTCACCGCCGCCCTCGCTGCGCGCTAAAGCCCCGCCCCAAAGAACGCGCGCGCCATCGTGAAGACCCTGGATCCGGCCAGACCCCCCGAGCCATTCTTCGAGAGCTTGCGCGAGGCCGGCGAGCGCCTGCTCGTGCTCGACTACGACGGCACGCTTGCGCCGTTCACCGCCCGGCGCGAGGATGCGGTCCTTTATCCCGGCATTGCCCCGCTGCTGACCCGCATCCAGCGACAAGGGACCCGCATCGCATTCGTCACCGGACGTCCGGCGGCGGAGCTGGCGGCGCGCGTGCCCCTGCAAGACGTGGAGATATATGGGGCGCATGGGCAGGAGCACCTCGCGGCCTGCGGGCGGCTTACCCGCGCCGCGCTCAGCCCGAGGTCGCGGCAATGGCTCGAGGCCAGCGCCTCGCGCGTCGTGGATGCCGGATTCGAGCACGCCCTGGAGCGCAAATACGGGACCGTGGCGATCCATTGGCGGCGCGAACGGCCCGATGGCCGCGCGCGCCTGGAGACGCTCGCGCGCGATATCGCCACCGCGCTTCCGGCCGACGTCCGCGCCCTCGCCTTCGATGGCGGCTACGAATTCCGCGCAAGCGGTCGCGACAAGGGCACCGCGGTCGCGGACCTCGTTACGCGCCACCCGCGGGCGATCATGGCCTACCTCGGGGACGATTTGACCGACGAGGACGCATTCATGGCGATCCCGCCGGGCGGCCTTGGCGTGCTCGTGCGCGATAGGCTGCGCGACACGCGCGCCCACCTGTGGCTGCGGCCGCCGGATGAGCTGCGCACCTTTCTCGCATCGTGGATGGCCGCCATGGAGCCATGATCGCACATTACTGGCAACACATGGGCCAGGGGCTTGCGCGCTACCGCTTTTCCGGGCACTCGGCCCTGGCGTGGATCACCGCCGTCCTGATCTTTGCGGCGGTATACGCGCTCTTGAAGGCGGGCTTGCGCGTCAGCCGAAGGATCCTCGTGGCCGCCGCGCGCGGTGGCGCGAAGTGGCCGGTGTTCCTCGACAAGGCCGCGCGCAAGACCCATGCCTGGTTCCTGGCGACGCTCGCGGCGGCCGCCGCCTGCGAGCGCCTGACGCTCCCGGGTCCGAGCCAGGCGCTGCTGGGCGATATCGTCATCACCGCGCTGTTCGTGCAGGCCGCGCTGTGGGGCCACACATTCATCAAGGCCGGCATCGACCATTACCGGGCGCGCAGCCAGGACGGGGAACGTAGCACGATCGTGGTCGCCATGGGGCTCATTGCCATCATCCTCCTGTGGCTGCTCCTCATGCTCGCGGTACTCAGCAATCTGGGCGTGAACGTCACCGCCCTGCTGGCGGGCTTTGGCGTGGGCGGCGTCGCGTTGGCGCTCGCCGTGCAAAGCACGCTGGCCGATTTCCTGGCATCACTTTGGATCCTGTTCGACAAGCCCTTCGTGCTCGACGATCCCATCGCCATCGATGCCTAT
>DAHWGZ010000187.1 GCA_027335965.1 Acidiferrobacter sp. | reverse complement strand
CACCTATCGCCTAGGGTTTGGCATTCGATGCAGTCCCACACAAGAGTTCCGGGAGGAATCAGGGATATGGAAGCACGGCCCGCTATACGTCCATCCGTTGTTGCAGGTTTGGCAGCACTCGCTTTACTGTCGGGATGCAGTCATAAGACATCGCACGCCGCCAGCGCACCATCCAAGACCGCGCTCGCATCACCCCATGCATGGCCGCTTTATGGGCTAAACGCTGCCCATGACGCCCGCTACAAGGCGCCACAGGGGGCCGTCGGCGCGCCCGTGCATTGGGTCTTTCATGTCCCTGGGGCCGTCCCGAATGGCATGAAAAAACCCGCCATAAAGCGGACCTACGTCAGCATCACGGCGGTACGTGACTTAGTCGGCATCCCCATTGGGGCGTCGGCCGCCGACGGCAAGGTGTATGTCGCGGACGACAACGGATTCCTTTATGCCCTCGACGGATCAGACGGGCATATGCTGTGGAAGTTCAACGCGTTAAACCAGATCATGACGACCCCGCTCGTGGCCGGGCGCGGCGCCAAGAAGCTCGTGTATGTGGGCGGAGGGAATTCCACCTTCAGCTACACGCAGGCCGTGAAATTCGGGCACAAGGGCGCCGGCGTCGTGCGTGGGACCGACATCAGCGGCATCTACGCCGTGCATGCCGCGACCGGCAAGCTCGCCTGGGTCTATCACACCAAGGGCGAGGACATGCCGACGCCGGCGATCGATGGCGGAATGCTGGTCTTCGGCAACGGCGACGGCCATGTCTATGGCCTGAATGCCGCCACCGGCAAGTTCAAGTGGCGCACGCCCATCAAGTCGTTCGTGAGCATGTCGTCGGCCACGGTCTACCATGATCTCGTCATCATGGGCGGCACCCATCCGAGCGCCCTTTATGCCGTAAATGCCAAGACCGGCAAGCTGGCATGGCGCACGGCCCCGCAGGCGGTCTTTTCGAGCAGTATGGGCGATTGCGCCCCCGCGCAGTCGCACGGCATCGTGATCACCCAGTTCGAGCGCAAGGCCAAGGGTCACCGCCGCGCGAAGAGCGTGGAGATCGCGCTCGATGCCAAGACCGGCAAGATCCTCTGGCAGACGACGCTTGGAACCGGCAAGGTGCCGCCGCGCAACAAGGACGCCGTGCCCATGATCGTGGGCGGAACGATCTATACCGGCAGCCCCGTGACCGCCACGGCTTACGCGGTGCAGCTAAAGACCGGCAAGGTGCTCTGGCGCACGCCTCTCAAGATCAAGATGAAGGCCGCGCCCAGCGTGACGGGTCCGGATGTGATCTTTCCGGTGGGCAACGGCGCGATCTTCGTGCTGAACCGCAAGACCGGGAAGGTCCTGTCCAAGTACATGACCCATCATGGCGGCTTCGGTCCCCAGAACGGCGTGGTGATGGGGGACAGCTACCTGATCGGCAGCAACTTCGGTTGGATGTACGCGTTGCCGGTCAAGACGCTTCTGGGTCAGGGCAAGACCTCCTAAAGGCGGACTGTGCCGCGGGCTTTTGTGCGCGCCGTACGGGCTCTCGGGGCCCGTCGGCGCTTTGCCGCGTCGGCGTTCGTGGGGGCCGCGGTATTCGCGGCCGTCCCCTCCCGGTATCTCACCGACATCCGGCTGTTGCTCGGCTGGGATGGCGCATGCCTTACGTTTTTGATCCTGGCCGGGATGGTCATGGTGCTGGCCGATGTCCAGGAGACCCGCCGCAGCACGGTCGATCAGGATCAAAGCGGACTGGCGCTGCTTTCGATGGCGTTGCTCGCGGCCTGCGCGAGCGTCTTTGCCATCCTGTTTTTGCTGAGCTATGTGAAGGGCGCGTCGGTCTCGGAGAAGGTCGTCTATCTGGCGCTCGCGGTGTCGGCCATTACCGGTTCGTGGCTGGTCGTCCACACGCTTTTTGCCTTTCATTACGCGCACGGTTATTACCGCGGACGCGAGGTGCCAGACGGGGTGCGCGACGATGGAGGGATGCGCTTTCCTGGATCGGCCCTGCCGCACTACATGGATTTTCTGTATTTCTCGTTTGTCATCGGCATGACTTCGCAGGTCTCGGACGTGGCCATCACCTCGCATGGGGTGCGGCGCGCGGCCTTGCTGCATGGCGTGCTGTCATTCGCCTTCAACACCCTGATCCTGGCGCTCACCATCAATATCGTCGCCGGCCTGATGTAGCGGCGCCTCAGGGGGCCGGATTGGGGGATCTCAGGTGAACCTCTTCGATGGCGGCAAGCGCTTCGGGCGACGGCACGACCTTGGCGTGCGCGATGTCTTCCTTCAGTTGCGCGAGGGTGCGCGCGCCGAGCAGGGTGGAGGCGGTGAAGAAGCGCGAGCGCACGAAGCCGAGCGCCAGGGCGCCCAGCGGCAGGCCGAAATTCTCGGCGATGCGCGCGTAGGCCTCCATGGCCGGTTCTATGGCCGCCTTGCGATAGCGCGGACCGAATTCCGGGAAGCGATTCAGGCGCGCCTGCGGATCGCTGTCGCGCGTCCGGTATTTGCCGGTGAGCAAGCCAAAGGCGAGCGGGCTGTAGGCCAAAAGGCCCAGGCGCTCCCGATGGCAGACCTCGGAAAGCCCCGATTCGAAGCCGCGATTCAAGAGGTTGTAGGCGTTCTGGATGGTCACGACCCGGGGCAGGCCAAGACGCCGGGCGGCGTCCACGAAGCGTAGCGCCCCCCAGGGGGTCTCGTTGCTAAGCCCGATGTAGCGCACCTTGCCTTCGCGCACGAGCGTGGCAAGCGCCTGAAGCTGCTCGTCGATCTCCTCGGCCCTATCCGCGGTATCCTGCGCCTCGTACTGCGTGCCGCCAAATATCGGAAGCGGACGCGACGGCCAGTGAATCTGATAGAGATCGACATGGTCGGTCTGCAGCCGCTTGAGGCTCGCCTCGAGCGCCGCGCGCATGTTGGCGAGGTCTAAGGCAAGCGGGCCGCCCCGTATCCAATGAAAGCCGCGCGAGGGCCCGGCGACCTTGGTGGCGACCACCACGCGGTCACGCGCCTGGCGCGCGAGCCATCGCCCGACGATGGTCTCCGTGGCGCCTTGGGTCTCGGCGCGTCCGGGCACCGGGTACATCTCTGCCATGTCGAACAGGTTGATGCCCTCGGCGAGCGCATGGTCAAGCTGGGCGTGGGCGCACGCCTCGTCTGTCTGTTCGCCGAAGGTCATGGTGCCAAGGCCGATATCGGAAATGGCGAGATCGGTGCCGGGAAGATGATGAATGCGCATCGCCCGACTTTGCCAATTTCCCGCAGGGCTGTCAAATGGCGGCCGCCGCGCGGGGTTTG
>DAHWGZ010000186.1 GCA_027335965.1 Acidiferrobacter sp. | reverse complement strand
CTGCGGTGAGCGCGCCGCGCGCCGCTACCCCGCATTGCGCTACTGGACCTTCAACTGGCGCAAGGGTGGCGGGAGCCAGCGCATGATACAGATCGCCAAGGAGCAGCGCTTCTATCAGCAGGAGTACTGCGGCTGCGTGTATTCCCTGCGCGACACCAACCGGGCCCGCCGCGAGCGCGGCCATGACAAGATCCGCCTCGGCGAGCGCTTCTACGGAGACGAGCGCGACTGAGTCTCGGCGCAGACGGCCAGGGCCACGAACTCGGCAACGCTCAAGGTCTCGGCGCGGCGGGTCGCATCGATGCCGAGGGCCCGCCAATCCCCGTCCCCAAAGTACCCCCGCAGCGACTGACGGAGCATCTTGCGCCGCTGTGAGAACGCCTGGGCGACGATCGCCGAGAACGCCGACGCGGCCGATGACGGGACAGGGGACGGGATCGGACGCAAGGCCACGAGGCGCGACTCGACCGCCGGCGGGGGGTTGAAGGCCCCCGCCGGCACGGTGAAGAGCGGCATGACCTCGCAGCGCGCCTGCACCATGACCGACAGGCGCCCATAATCACGGCCGCCGGGGGACGCCGCCAGACGGTCGACGACCTCCTTCTGCAGAAGGAACACCATGCCGGCGATGCAGGGCTCGTCCAGAAAATGGAACAGGAGCGGGCTCGAGATGTTGTAGGGGAGATTGCCGACGACGCGCAGCCGCCCCGGGACCGCCGCGCAGGGTGAAAACCGCAGGGCATCGGCCTCGTGTATGACGACCCGATCTTCGGCAAAGCGCCGCCTGAGACCCGCGATCAGGTCGCGATCGATCTCCACGACATGCAATACGCCACCCTGCGCGCACAGGTGGGCGGTCAGCGCGCCATCGCCCGGCCCGATCTCGACCGTTTGATCTCCGGGCATGCCGAGACAGGCCTTGGCGATCCGCGCAAGGACCGACTGGTCACGCAGGAAATGCTGGCCGAAACGCTTCTTAGGAACGGGCATGCGGGCGCGACAGGGCACGAGCGAGCGCCATGGCCTGCGCCATGCTGCCCCTGTCGATCGCGCCCGTGCCGGCGCGATCGAGGGCGGTCCCATGGTCCACCGAGACCCTCGGAAAGGGCAGGCCCAAGGTCACGTTCACGCCGCCCCCGAAACCCTGCGCCTTCAGCACCGGGAGGCCCTGGTCATGGTACATGGCGAGCACCACATCGGCCTGTGCCAGGCGCGCCGGAACGAAAGCGGTATCGGCGGGCAAGGGGCCTGTCGCGCGGATGCCACGCGCCTGGGCGCGCATCACGGCCGGCGTTATGACATCGATCTCCTCGCGCCCCAGGTGCCCATCCTCTCCGGCGTGGGGGTTTAGGCCCAACACCGCGATGGCGGGCCGCGCGAGGCCGAAGTCGCGCGCGAGCGCGGCATTCAAGATGTCGAGCGTCACATCCAGGCGCGCGGCGGTGATCATTGCCGGCACCATGGCCAACGGCATATGGGTGGTGACCAGGGCGACGCGCAACGAGCCCGCGGCCAGCATCATGACGACCTCGGCCACGCCCGCGGCCCGCGCCAGGAACTCGGTGTGGCCGGTGAAGGCATGCCCCGCGTCATTGATGACGGCCTTGTGCACGGGCCCCGTGACCAGGGCCGAGAACTCGCCCGCGAGACAGCCTTCGGTCGCGCGTCTGAGACAAGACAGGACATAGTCGGCGTTCGCCGGATCCGGGACACCCGGGATCGCGCGGCGGGCAAGCGCCACCGGCAGGACCGAGGGGCCATGCGCGCCCGGCTCATAGCGCGGCCAATGCCGGGGCCGCCCGCGCAGGCGCGCCCTCTCCTCCAGAAGGTCGGGGTCCGCCACGCACACCCAGTCCACGGCCTCGTCGTAATCGAGCAAAGCCATGAGGTCCGGCCCGATACCGGCCGGTTCCCCCGGGGTAATGGCGATGACCGGGCGCTTAGACGCGGCTTGGATAGCGGACATAGGCGTCATCGCGCAAGGTCTGCAGCCAGCGCACGTACAGGGCGTTACCCTTGCGCATGCGCAAAAGCCGGCGCGCCTCATGGCGCGTCATGCCGGCGCGCATGCGCCGGGCCGTCACCTCGATCAAGGCCTGGCCGCGCGCGGTGGCGTAGGGCCCGCCCACGACGTGCAGGGGCAGATGGCGCGCGGCCTCGGCCACCGCCGGCGGCAGTCCCGTAATGGTCATCCAGCCGAGCGATCCACCGCGCGCGGCCGTGCTTCCTTGCGAATAGGCGCGCGCGAGGGTCTTGAAATGCGCGCCATGCGCAAGGCGCGCCTTCAAGGCCTTGAGCTTTTCATGGGCGATGAGCATCGACACCCGGCGCGACTGCCGCAGCACGATCTCGCGCAGGCGCACCTGTTCGTGCAGCGGTCCTTTGAGTCCGGCGCGCTTGCCCTTCAGCTTGAGGATATAGTAGGCCCCGCGCCCCGCCACCAGACGCACATCGCCGCTCTTCATCTGGCGCAGCGCGCGCGCAAAGCTCGCCCGCAGATGCGCCGCGGTCCGCCATCCGATATCGCCGCCCTCCAGGGCATGGGTGTCCTCGGAATGGGCGATGGCCGCCTGACTGAACGGCTCGCCGGCGCGGATCTTCTTCAGGATGTGGCGGGCCTGTTTGCGGACCGCCGCGCGCGCCGAGGTATCGGCCGCCACGGGAAACTGGAGCGTGATCTCGGCGACATGGTAACGGGTGCCATCGGCCGCGCGCGTCTGCGCGAGAAGGCGATTGACCGCGCGCCGGGTCACGACCACCGAACGGCTGATGCGACGCATGATGAGCGTGCGGATGGTGATTTCCGTGCGCAGCCGGCGGCGGAAGTCCGCGGGGCTAAGGCCCTCGGAGGTCACCGCCTGCTGGAACTGCGGCACGGTCATGTGATTGCGGGCCGCGAGAGCGGCCTCGGCATGCTTGACCTGCGCCCGGCTCACGCGAATACCGATGTTGTGCGCGTACTGGAGCTCGAGCCGCTGCATGACCATCTGACTCAAGACCTTGCGCGCCAGGAGATGCCGCGGAGGCACGGTCACATCACGCGCCGCCAGACGCTTTACCAGCAGGGATACCCGCCGGTCCAGCTGGTTTTGCGTAATGACCTCGTTATTTACGACCGCAACGATCTTGTCGATCGTGATCGGGTGGGTGGCGACCGGGGCCTGAAGGAGTGCGGCGGACATAGGGTAATCTCCTGACTTTTAATAGCCGAGCATGAAGCCGTGTTGGCTAAAGGGCACGACCGGCGCCGACCCGAGCGCGCCAAGGCCGTTTAGCGTGAACTCGAACATCGCGGTCGTGAATTGGGTGTTGTTAAGACCGAGGGTCTTGCCGACATAAAA
>DAHWGZ010000185.1 GCA_027335965.1 Acidiferrobacter sp. | reverse complement strand
CTTTCGGTCCTGACCGACGCGGGCTATTCCGGGCGCAGCATGCCGCGACTGGGCGAGGCGCGCTTCATCTCCGCGATCACCGCCGGCCGCCCGTGATCCACGGCACGCGCCAGCGCCGCGGCGAAACCCCGCGGCGGCGCGCCGGCGGCGATGCGTGCCTCGAGATCGGCAAGCCCGACGCGCGCGCGCGCGGCCGCCACCTCGGCGCGCTTGTCGGCCAGGATGCGCGCCAACACCCCGTTCACGCGAGCCCCTGCGTGAAGGCCACGAATTCGTCGAGCTTGGCGGCCGGCCGCGCATCCCGCAACAGGGCCTGCGCCTGCGCCACGCCGGATGCGATATCCGCGGCCAAGCCGGCCACATACAGGGCCGCCCCGGCGTTCATGATCACGGCTACGGTGGCCGGCCCCTGGTCGCGCCCCGAGAGCACCCGTCTCAGCACATCGAGACTCGCCGCCGCCGAATCCACCCTGAGGGCATCGAGCCCTTCGGCCGGCAATCCAAAATCGGCGGGCGCGATCCGGTAGCGGCTCAGTACCCCGTCTCTCATCTCGCACACCTCAGTGGCCGCCGCCGGACTGATCTCGTCCAGGCCATCCTCGGAGTGCACCACCAAGGCATGGCGACCGCCCAGCGCGGCGAGCGCGGATGCGAACGGTTCGAGCAGCTGGCTGGAGAACACCCCCACGAGCTGGCGCGGGGCGCGCGCCGGATTGGTGAGCGGTCCGAGCATGTTGAAGAGGGTGCGTATGCCGAGCTCGCGGCGCGGGCCAGCGGCATGGCGCATCGCCTCGTGGTGGCGTGGGGCAAACAGAAAGCCGACGCCGACACGCTCGATGCACAGCGCCACCTGCGCCGGGCCGAGGGCGAGCACGGCGCCGGCGGCCTCGAGCACATCGGCGCTGCCGGACCGGCTCGATACGGATCGATTGCCGTGCTTTGCGACCTTGGCCCCCGCGCACGCGCACACAAGCGCGGTGGCCGTCGAGATATTGAACGTCGATGCCCCATCGCCCCCGGTCCCGCAGGTATCGATCAGGTGGCCGGTGTCGGCAACCGTCACCGGGGTGGACAGATCGCGCAGCACCTCGGCGGCGGCCACGATCTCCTCGACCGTCTCGCCCTTCACGCGCAAGCCCATGAGCAAGGCGCCGATCTGCGCCGGCGTCCCCTCCCCGCTCATGACCACCGACAAGGCCTCCTTCATTTCCGCGGCATGCAGGTCATTCCCGGCGGCCAGCCGCGCTATGGCGCTCGTCAGGGCGCTCACGGGCGTTCACCACGCAGAAAGTTCTCGAGCAAGGCGTGGCCGTGTTCGCTTAAGATCGACTCCGGGTGGAACTGCACGCCCTCCACCGGCCACCATTTATGGCGCAGACCCATGATCTCGCCATCATCCTGACTCACGGCCGTGACCTCCAGGCATTCCGGCAGCTCGTCCTTCGCGACCACGAGCGAGTGGTAGCGGGTCGCCGTAAACGGGTCGGGAAGGCCACGAAAGACGCCCGTCCCTCCGTGAGATATGAGCGAGGTCTTGCCGTGCATCACGCGCCCGGCGCGCACCACCCGCCCGCCGAACGCCTGCCCTATGCTCTGATGTCCCAGGCACACGCCGAGCACGGGTATGTGCTCGCCGAAGCGCATGATGAGATCCAGCGATACCCCCGCCTCGTTCGGCGTGCACGGGCCCGGGGAGATGACGATGCGTTCGGGCGCCAGACGCTCGATCTCATCGAGCGAGATCTGGTCATTGCGCGCCACGCGCACCTCTTGGCCGAGCTCACCCAGATACTGCACGAGGTTGTAGGTGAACGAGTCGTAGTTGTCGATCATGAGGATCATGGGTTACCTGCCTTGGGCGCCGCCGCGACCTTCTCATGGGCCTTGTCGCGCGATCCGAAACCCGATGCGGCGAGTTCGGCGGCCTTGATCATGGCCCGCGCCTTGTTCATGGTCTCCTCCCACTCGCGCTCGGGGACCGAGTCCGCCACGATCCCGGCGCCCACCTGCAGGAACAAGCGGCCGTTGCGCACCACCGCGGTGCGAATGGCGATGGCCATGTCCATGTTGCCGTTCCAGCCGATATAGCCCACGGCCCCGGCATAGAGCCCGCGCCGCACCGGCTCCAGCTCGTCTATGATTTCCATGGCGCGCACCTTGGGGGCGCCGGTCAGGGTCCCCGCCGGAAACGTCGCGCGCAGGACATCGAAGGCGTCGAGGCCCGGGCGCAGGCGCCCGGTGACGTGCGAGACGAGGTGCATGACGTGCGAATAACGTTCTATGGTCATGCAATCGCCCACCGCCACGCTCCCGGTTTCGGCCACCCGCCCGATGTCGTTGCGTCCAAGATCGACGAGCATGACGTGCTCGGCCCTCTCCTTGGGGTCCGCCAGGAGCTCGGTGGCCAACGCCGCATCCTTTTGCGCGTCCTGACTGCGTGGACGGGTGCCCGCGATCGGCCGCACCGCCACCTCGCGACCTTCGAGTTTGGCCAGGATCTCGGGCGATGAGCCGACGACATGAAATTCGCCGAGATCGAACAGATACATATAGGGCGAGGGGTTGATGCGGCGCAGCGCCCGATACAGATCGAGCGGGGTGAAGGCCGCCGGCGCCGAAAGCCTCTGCGACAGCGCCACCTGCATGATATCGCCGGCGGCGATGTATTCGCGCGAGCGCTCCACCGCCGCCTCGAAACCCGCCTGCGTGAACCCCGAAACGAAGTCCTCCTCACGCACCGCCCGCAATGATCCGGGCGGGGGTATCGGCGTGGCGATGGGCTCGCGCAAGGCCCCCTCGAGCTCATCGAGGCGCCGCTCGGCGCGCGCGCGGCCGGCCTCGCCCTCGGCGACATCGACATGCACGACCAAGGACAGGGTGCCACGCAGATTATCGAAGATGACCACTTCCTCGCTCACCAGGAACAAGGTGTCGGGGCCACCGATCTCGTCGGGCTTTCGGTTTTCGCCCAAGGTCGGCTCGATGTGACGAACCGTCTCGTATCCGAAATACCCGACCAGCCCCCCGTGAAACTTCGGGAGCGCCGCATCCGGCAGCACCTCGAAACGCGCCTTGAAGGCCCGCGCCGTGGCCAGGATGTCGTCGGTCCGGCCGCGCTCGATGACGACCCCGTCACGCTCGACGGTCGCCTCGCGCCCGAACACGCGCAGGCAGAGCCGCGCGGGCAGGCCGATCAGGGAATATCGGCCCCACTTCTCGCCGCCCTGCACGGACTCGAGCAAATAAGAATACCGGCCCTGCGCGAGCTTCAGGTAGCAACTCAACGGGGTATCAAGGTCGGCGGGTACCTCGCGAATGACGGGGGCGAAACGGCCGCCCACGGCAT
>DAHWGZ010000184.1 GCA_027335965.1 Acidiferrobacter sp. | reverse complement strand
CTACGGCGAGTTCCGCCGGATGTGAAGCCTGTGGACCGGCCATACGGCCGGCAATGCCGGCCATACGGCCGGCAATGCCGGCCATACGGCCGGCAATGGAGGAAGGCTCTGGCGTTGGTCCGTCTGGCAACCTGAGACCGGCCTCGACGAAGCAGGAAGTTAGCACTGAAGATACATTTGCGTAGTTTTGGATAGGTATAACTGAATGGTAGCCGAAAATGCGTGTTGATGAAATGACGGTTCTGGAGGCCATGCGCTTTCGTCATGCCTGCAAGGTGTTCGATCCCAAACGCCGCATCCCGGATGCCCAGTTTGAGGCGATCCTGGAAACCGCGCGCTTGAGTCCAAGTTCCTACGGATTCGAGCCCTGGAAGTTCCTTGTCGTGCAGAACATGGATCTGAGGGAGAAGCTGCGGACCGTCACCTGGGGCGCCCAGCGTTCGCTGCCCACGGCAAGCCACTTTGTCGTCCTCCTGGCCCGCACCGCCCAGGGCATGCGCTACAACGCCAGCTATATCTGGCACATCATGCGCGACATCCACAAACTGCCGGAGACGCACCTGCAGAAACGCGAGAGTCTCGTCAAGAATTTCCAGGAATCCGATTTCCACCTGCTCGATTCCGACCGGCTGCTCTTCGAGTGGGCGGCGCGCCAAACCTACATCGCCCTCGGCAACATGATGACGGCGGCGGCCCTGATGGGCATCGACAGCTGCCCCATAGAAGGCTTCCCGGTGGACGCGGTCAATGCCATCCTGCGCGAAGACTGCGGTGTCGACACCAATGCCCTGCAAGTGAGCTGCATGGTCGCCTTCGGCTACCGCACAGAACCTCAGCCCGCGAAAAGCCGCCAGCCGCTCGAGGCCATCGTCCAGCGCTTCCCCTAAACCATCTACCCCGGACGCGTTGCGCGATCACGCGGGCGGCGCGTCCGGGGCCGGTACCCGCGCCTTGAGCAAAGACGTAAGCTCGCGTGATCGCACAACTTGGACGACAGCGCATGCCCGATCATCCGTTTGCCGATCATTTTTCATCGGTCTCCGATGCCTACGCCGACTTCAGGCCGCGGTATCCGGCGGCACTTTACGACTGGCTTTCTGCAATCGCACCCTCCCGCGCTCTCGCGTGGGACTGCGCATGCGGCAGCGGCCAGGCGTCCGCGGATCTCGCGTCCCGCTTTGCGCGCGTGATCGCAACCGACGCCAGTGAAAACCAGCTTGCGGGTGCGCGGTCCCATCCGCGCATCAGCTATCACAGGGCGCCCGCCGAGGATCCGGGGCTTGGCGACGCGTCGGTCGACCTCATTACCGTCGCCCAAGCCCTGCACTGGTTCGACCTGCCCCGTTTCTACGACGCGGCACGCCGGATCCTCAAACCAGGCGGCGTGCTTGCCGCATGGAGCTATGGCATCCAGACGGTCGAGGGCGAGACGGTCAACGCCCTGGTGCAACGGTTCTACGAGGACACCGTCGGCCCCTACTGGCCACCCGCGCGCAAGCTCGTCGAGACCGGCTACCGCACGCTCGACTTCCCGTTTGCCGAGGAACGACCACCCGCTTTCGTGATGCGCGTCGACTGGCCCATGGACCGGCTGCTTGGATACTTCAGCAGTTGGTCGGCCACCGCGCGCTATCGGAAGGTCCGCGGGGAAGACCCCGTCGCCGCCCTTGAAGAGACGTTGCGCACGGCCTGGGGCGACCCGCTCAGCCCCCGCGCGGTCACATGGCCCCTCGCCATCCGTGCCGGCCGCAAGCCCGCCACACTTTGAGCATCACGCCCACGGCAACACCAATCCGCGATCATCCCTCTATGCGTCCACGCGCAACGGCTGAGCCCGGTCGCGCCTCCCGATCGTCCAGCACCAGATGCTCACAGCCGACCCTCTTGCCGCTCGCGGGTCTCGAAGATCGCCCATGGCGCCGTCACGCGCCTCTTCCATGGGAGACCGTCGGCCTGCACATAAAGGCCCCACCGACGGTCGTGACGCAACCGCGCGCGGAAAGTCGCCGGTAACACGGCATAAGGACATGCATTACCGAGCTCATGGGGAACACGGGCGATCCTCCGCGCGAGGGCATCGCCATGCGCCAAGGCGCTTGTAGTGGGAGCCCGATCACTTCGCCCTCGTTTCCCATCGGCTGGCGCAAGCAAAGGCCCGCGGTGCACGGCATCATCCGGGACCCGGAAACGCCGCGCGTCCTGGCGCATCGGGGTTATTGAACCCCCAGCACCTCGTGCCGCATCGCGACGCCAAGGACCCATAACGCCAATCCGGTCGGAGTACCGCCACCCATCGCGCAGAGAAAAGCCGCGCGCCACGAACGCGGAACCTTGTCGCGCGCCGATGGATGTTGGCGCAAACGACCGTCCGTCCGCCCGCTTCGACCAGACGCTTCCATACGTCCCTTAGCCTCGGGGCTTTATCCGGAACGCCTATCGGCGATCTTGCGCGGTAAGCCACCATGCGTTCCGTTGCCAGGGATCGCGAAATCACGTTTGTGTCGACCTGCCTTTATAGGGATGAAACTCGCAGGATGATGCCTTGACGGAGAAAGTCACAATGGTTGGTACGAATACGTCTTTTCCGAATGCGGGTCACTCGCTCAAGAAGCTTCTGCTGCCTCTGGCCATCGCCGCCACCCTATCCGCGTGCGTCAGCGGCGGTACCGGCAGTGGTACCGGGACCTCGACAAGTCCGAGCGCCCAGCCCTCCAGTAGCGGTACACCCACGAACACCAGCACCGCCACCCCCATCACCGGCAGCACCATCCCCATGGGGCAGGCCTTGAACACTCCGGGGGCCGGCACCGGCCAGACGTACTATGTCGCCACGACCGGCTCGGACAGCAACAACGGCCTGAGCCCGCAGACGCCGTTTCTGACCATCCAGCACGCCATCGAGACGGTGGGGCCGGGGGGCACGATCGAGATCATGGGCGGGACCTATGCCGGGGGCCTCACCATCGACCACCCGGGCACCGCCAACGGCTGGATCACCATGGAGCCCTACCAGAACCAGCAGGTCACGATCGACGGCAGCAACACCATGAACGACGTGTTCTTCTACAACGCCACCGGGGCGCCCACCTACTGGGAGGTCAAGGGGCTGAATATCACCAATGCCCAGCAATACACCGTGCAGATCTCGGTCCCGGACGTCAAGCTCGTGGACAATGACATCTCCGGCGCCCATAACGACCTCGTAAAGCTCGTGCAGGCCGCCCACAACGTCGTGATCTGGGGCAACAAGATCCATAACAACAACGCCGCCCCCGGCAGCAACGCCCAGGGGGTCGACATGGTCGGCTCGCAAAACGTGCTGGTGGCCCACAACACCGTCTATAACGTCGCC
>DAHWGZ010000183.1 GCA_027335965.1 Acidiferrobacter sp. | reverse complement strand
CGAGTAAAACTTCGTGTAACGTCCGTTCGTGTAACGTCCTAAAGAGCAGCTGCAATGGGGATACGCTACGCTAGTTCCGCAGGGCTTGCAACTAGGGAATCGAGGGGGGCAGACCTTGGTCGGAGACCGGCTGGGCGGCCGACTTGGCACAATCCGGACGCGGCTTGGTCTGATGGGCGGAACTTCCGCGAGGCTCTATGGACTTAACCGGGAGCAGACAGGCAAAGTGCTAAGGTGGGGCGGTGCCGCAGAGAGGGATTTAATGAAGGGGATGGTGTGACAGTAGAGGAACGAACGCACAGGCGGGTGCGTATGATTCCGCTCGACGTGGCCGAACCAGCGGAGATGTACGCGCGCGTGCGCGCCTACCTCGTGGTCCTGGGGTTTGAGGTATCGCACGCCGAGGACTGGGCGCGGCAGGCCTGCGAGGGCGCGGCGAGCGGCAGCGAGGCGTTCGCGCGGTTGCGCGCCATGCTGGTCGCGGAGCTCGCGGCGCGGGCCCCGAATGTCGCCGATGACCCGGAGTGCGCGGCGCTCGCGCGATTGTCCGTATGGTTGCACGCCGAGCCCGTGAGGCTCGCCAGTCTGCCGCTTAACCCCCCGCTCGCGCGCCAGCCGATGGCGTCAGAGCGAGCGCGTTCATGAGCGGCGGCCCACGGCGCGGGCCCGCATCGCGTTACGGAGGGGTGTGGCGGGGTCTGTTATTGGCATGCCTGGTGCTGATGCCAAGCGTCGTGGCGGGCGAATTCCTGCTCCAGGTGCTCCCGCACCCGGGCTTTACGGTCTTGAACGACGCCCTGGCGGTGGTGTTCGGCTGCCTGTTCGGATGGATATCGATCGGGCTCTGGATCTCGCTTGCCGGGGCGTTGTTGTTGCTGTTTCGCCGGCGCTCGCGCCTGAAGGTGCCGGTGACGACCGCCGGCGATGCGCGCGTGGCGCTGGTGGTCCCGGTGTTCCACGAGGACCCGCATCCGGTATGCGCGCGCATCGAGAGCGTGTACCGCTCCCTGGAGGCCGCGGGCCGCCTCGCGCAGTGCGATTTCTTCCTGTTGAGCGACAGCAACGACGCCGATGCCTGGGTGGAAGAGGAGGTGGCATGGGCCGGGCTGCGCGCGCGCCTGGGGGCCGAGGCCCGCATCTACTACCGGCGCCGGCGCCTCAACATCAAGCGCAAGAGCGGCAATATCGCCGATTTCTGCCGACGCTGGGGTTCCCAATACCGGTATATGGTGGTACTCGACGCCGATAGCCTCATGACCGGCGAGGCCCTCGGGAAGCTCGTGGATCTCATGGAGCATAATCCCTCGGTGGGCCTCATCCAGACCTTGCCGGCGGCCATCCACCAGAACACCCTGTTTGGCCGCGTCCAGCAGTTCGCGAGCCGCTTGTATGGCCCGGTGTTCGCGGCCGGGCTGCATTTCTGGCACATGAGCGAGGGCCATTACTGGGGCCACAACGCCATCATCCGTATAGCGCCGTTCGTGCATCACTGCGCGCTGCCGCGCCTGCCCGGTACCGGGGCATTCGGCGGCGAGATCATGAGCCATGACTTCGTCGAGG
This sequence comes from Acidiferrobacter sp., assembly GCA_027335965.1. The sequence goes on along the minus strand of DAHWGZ010000183.1, from coordinate 1,841 downwards.
CGGCGTTGTTGCGGCGCGCCGGTTGGGAGGTCTGGCTCGAGCCGGCGCTCGAGGGCAGCTACGAGGAGACGCCGCCGACTTTGCTCGACGAGTTGAGGCGGGACCGGCGCTGGGCGCAGGGCAACATCCAGCACACGCGCCTCATCTTTGCGCGCGGTTTCGTGCCGCTACACCGCGCGGTGTTCGTGAACGGCATCATGTCCTACGGCTCGTCGCTCCTGTGGCTCGCGTTTTTGCTTTTGTCGACCGCTGAGGTCATCCTGCACGTCCTCATCCCGCCGCGCTATTTCCCGCGCGCCCATGTCTTGTTCCCGGTATGGCCGGTGTGGCACCCGCATTGGGCGGCGATGCTGTTGTGGTTTACGCTCGCGGTCCTGTTCGTGCCCAAGCTCATGGCGATCGCGCTCGCGGTCGTGAACCGGCGCACGCGGGGCTTCGGGGGGCCGGGACGCCTGCTGGCCGGGGTCCTTGGCGAGAGCCTGGTGTCCTCGTTGCTGGCGCCCGTGCGCATGCTCTTTCATACGGTGTTCGTGATCTCGGTGCTCATCGGGCGCAAGACCCAATGGGGGCCGCAGGCGCGCGGCGATGCCAGCACCGGGTGGCGGGAGGCGGCGCGCCACCACGGTCCGGGCACCGCGCTCGCCGTTGCCTGGGGGGGGCTGGTCTACCTCTTGAGCCCCACCTATTTCTGGTGGCTATTGCCGGTCATGGGCGCGTGGCTCGTGGCCATACCCGTGTCGGTGTGGCTGAGCCGGGTGGGGCCGGGACGGCGCGCGCGCGACATGGGGTTGTTCGTGACCCCCGAGGAGGTCGATCCGCCGCCGCTTCTGCGTCTCTTCCGGGAGGCGCTCTCGGCGCCGGGCCTCGCGCGTCGCACCGCCGCGCGGGGCTTCCTCGCGGCGATCATCGATCCGGGCGTGAACGCCTTGCACTGCGCGCTCCTGCGCCCGTCCGAGACCCGCCACGAGGGCATGATGCTGAGCCGTCAGCAGCTGATCCTGTCGGCCATAAAGGATGGGCCGGCGGCGCTGAGCGCGAGCGACAGGCTGCGACTCTTGAACGACCGCGACAGCGTGGCGGCCCTGCACTGGCGCGTCTGGGCGTTACGCGCGCCCCGCGCCCGGTATTGGCTGACAGAGGACATGACGCCGGCCGTTTGGCCAACGCCGCCGCCGGTCGCGCAGATGCACCAGTAGCATGGTGCCCGGTTTTTCAGACATCAGGGGGGATTGTGGGTAGACAGAGTTTCTGGCGGATGATGATCGTCGGCGGCGCGGCCGTGGCCATGACGGGCTGCGCCACCACCGGCGCGGTCCGCAAGGCCGCGGTGGAGGCGCGCAAGGCCAACCAAACGGGCCGTCAGGCGCTGGCGGCGATCAATACCCTAAGTCGCGAGCGCAAGGCCTCCGACCAGGCCTTCGCGCAGGCCATAGCGCAGATCGCGGGCCAGCAGCGGCGGCTCGCCGAAGGTCTCGAGCGGCTGCGCGCCGAGGAGCGCCAGACGATGCACCGCGTGGGCCCCAAGGGCGCGCCGCGTCCGGTGGCGACCACGAAGGCCGCCGCCGACGCCTTCTTCGGTCAGGTGGTGGCGCGTGCCCGGGCGCTCGCGGCGGCCCCCTACAAGGCGCCGAGGCGGGTTGCCAAGAACCTGCGCAAGCTCACCTTTCCCCAATACAGCAAGATCTCCTATGCCGGCCGCGTCCCGGGATGGCGGGCCGGCACGCCGTTTCACCTGCAGATGTATCCGGCGGGCTATCTCTTCACCTGGCCGGAGACGATCCACGTCATCACGGGGCCGCAACGCATCATCCCCCCGCAGCTGCCGATCACGGTGGCCGGCG
>DAHWGZ010000182.1 GCA_027335965.1 Acidiferrobacter sp. | reverse complement strand
CGGCTACGACTTTACGCGCCTTGCAAGCGGCGTGCTCGTGGATGCCAAGGGCGAGGCGGGCATCGACGCCGCCTATGAGGCGTTCGTGGGCGCTTGCGACGACTACGCGGGCCTGCTCTACGAGTGCAAGGCGCTCATCTTGCACACCATTCTCGGCAGCGAGATCCATACCCTGGGGCTTGCGCTCGACCACATCGCCGAGCGGGATCGGCACACGCGCGATCTCACGCTATCGGCGCAGAGGACCGCGCCCTTTGAGATCGTGGCGTGCTTTTCCGTATACCGCACCTACGTGACCGCAGACGGCGTGAGCGCGGCGGATCGCGCGGTGATCGACGCGGCGTGCGCGCAGCCCAAGGAGCGCCACCCGCTCGTGGAGCCGGCGGCGGTGGATTTCATCCACGACCTGTTGCTGCTCGAGGGTCTGGATGGGCGCGCCCCCGAGGAGCAGGGCGAGATCCTGGATTTCGTGGGGGCGTTCCAGCAGTACACGGGCCCGGTCATGGCCAAGGGCCTGGAGGACACGCTGTTCTACCGCTACAACCGCATGGTGTCGTTAAACGAGGTCGGCGGCGACCCGTCGCGTTTCGCGGTGTCGCGCACGGCCTTCCATGAGGCCAATGGCGAGCGCCTGCGCCATCACCCCGGGACGCTGCTTGCGACCTCCACCCATGACAGCAAGCGCAGCGAGGACATGCGCGCGCGGCTGCATGTCCTGTCGGAGATCCCGCAGGCGTGGGGCGAGCGCGGGCAGTGGCTGAAGGCGCGTCACGCGGCCTTGAAGGGCCTGGGCGGGGCCGCGCCCTCGGCGCGCGATGAATATCTTTTTTATCAGACCCTGATCGGCCTCTGGCCCCTCATGCATGGCCCCGAGGCCTGGACGGAGGTGCGCGGGCGCCTGAAGGATTACATGCTGAAGGCCGCGCGCGAGGCCAAGGGCGAGACGAGCTGGGTCAAGCCCGCCCCCGAGTACGAGGACGCCCTGACGGCGTTCGTGGACGCCGTCACCGACCCCGAGGCCAATGGCGAGACGCTCGCGGGGCTCGCGACCTTCATCGCCCCGATCGCGCGCGTGGGGTTATGGACGGCGTTGAGCCAGGCGGCGTTGAAGCTCACCGTGCCCGGGGTCCCGGACTTCTATCAGGGGACCGAGCTGTGGGATTTTCATCTCGTGGACCCGGACAACCGCGGCGCGGTGGATTATGGCTCCCGCGCGCGGATACTGGCCGAGGTCGCGCGCTTCGATGAAGAGGACGCCGCCGGACGCGCGGCCTTGCTGGCCGCCTGGCTTTCGCACCCCGAGGACGGGCACGTGAAGATGCACCTGACCCGATGCCTTCTGCACCTGCGGCGCGCCCATCCCCGGCTCTTTGCCGAGGGCCGCTACGAGCCCTTGGAGGCCCAAGGGCCCCATGCCCGCCATCTCGTGGCGTTCGTCCGCCGCCACGAAGAGGCGGCCGCGCTCGTGGTCGTGCCCCGCCATTATTGGGCGCTCACGCGCGGCGGCCAGCGCCTGCCCCTGGGGCGCGCGGTGTGGGAGGAGACGCGTATCCTGCCGCCGGCGGGCCTTGCGATACCGTCATGGCGCGATGTCTTGTCGGGCGAACTGGTCGCGCCGCACGCCGCCGGCGGGTCCTTGGGGGCCGCCACGCTTTTGGCGTACTTCCCCATCGCGGTCCTGATCGCGTCCGCGGGGGACTAAAGGCGCGCGCATGAGCCGCGCGGCCTCAGGCGGTCTCCGTGATACCCTAAGGCCCCGGAGTTCCCGCGATAGTGAGGTGGGGCGGTCGATGGCCAAGCAATACGCGCATATCCCCGAGCGCTGGGCGCGCTTCATAGCCGAGCAGAAGATCTTCTTCGTGGCCACCGCCACCCATGACTCGCGCGTCAACGTCTCGCCCAAGGGGCTAGACAGTCTGCGCCTCCTCGATCCCCATCGCGTCGCGTGGCTGAACCTCACGGGCAGCGGCAACGAGTCCGCGGCCCATGTGCGGAGCGACCCGCGCATGACGCTCATGTTCTGCGCCTTCAGCGGCGACCCAGTCATCCTGCGGCTCTATGGGACCGCGCGCGCCGTCCACCACGCCGATCCCGAGTGGCCGGCATTGGCCGCGCTCTTCCCGCCATGGCCCGGCGCCCGCCAGATCTTCGATGTCGCCATCGATCTCGTGCAGACCTCGTGCGGCTTCGGGGTGCCGTATTTCGACTTTGCCGGCGATCGGCCGGACCTGCCCGCATGGACCGAGAAGAAGGGTGCGGAGGGCGTGCGGCAGTATTGGCGGGAGCGCAATGCCCTTAGCATCGATGGCCTAGAGACCGGGATCGACGACAAGAACCGGTCCTGATCGGCCCGGGGCTGGTCCCATAAGGGCCCTGCGGGTGGATTCGCGCGGCGGAAACGGCCGTAATGCCTGGTACGCTAGTCCGTAAATTCTGTGACGTATTCCATTCACGCCGCTTTTTGAGCTGGTTTCTCAGGAGCCACTCCTGGACTACGCTCGCATTCAAATCCCCCGGCAGACCTCTTCCATCGCTGCGCGCCAGGGAGAGCGAAGCGAGGGCGCGTAGTGCGCGGGAGGCGTAGGTCCGGGCGGGTGGCCGCAGGCCACCTGCAAGGACACGGGCCACACGGCCCGCAATGTCGACACGCCGTCCCGTTATTGTGGGCGAGATTCTTGTGCGCCAGGAAAGCGCACATCTTGCCCGCAGGACGGCCGTGGACAACCCCCTCTTTGTGGGGGCGGCATCTCGCAGCGGAGCGGAGAGATCATGGGTTGCGCCGAGATCGAGGGCGCGAGGGCGACTTGGATGTCCCGTCGCGCATACCGAGAGCCGGCGCGCGCTTGTTATCCGGGCATCCCGTACTACCCAATGTGCTCGGTAAAGGAAATCCGCCCATGGCATGATCTCTCCCTTGGGACGGATCTGGATAGCCGAGGCCAGTACGCCCGGCTCCTCCATATCTTTGGGGAATAGGTGCGCAATGGCGCTGATACTCGACTCATGTACGGGGATCTCAATGTTCTTGACCAACCCGGCACATCAGGCAAGAAAACAAAGAGATTTGAGCCTCCATGAGTACTTTGTGTACTCCCGCTCGGTGCGGTTTTTCCCAAAACAGAAACGCTCTCTCCTTCAGAAAGCCATGACTCGTACTTTCTGTTCGTACAGTATTCCTGGAAATTACCCTCATCTCGCAGAGACGTCGTGCCCGTTATTGCCCAAAGCGCCACCAAGCGATGCAAGACCTCATCAGGCGCACGGAGCTCCACATCATTGTCGGATTCAGTTAGCGGCAGATCCGTGTTAATGGGTATTCCGCGCGCAGTGAGAGCTGCTGTTGCGGGCTTTGTCGGCAGGAGTGGGATGATGCTAGATCGCATCGGCGCTCCCGTGGCACCGTAAGGGCATGGTCGGGATAACGGCATTGGGGTAGCAGACCG
>DAHWGZ010000181.1 GCA_027335965.1 Acidiferrobacter sp. | reverse complement strand
GACCTGAGCGGATAGAAGCATGGATGCGAATGACGACTTGACCAAGCTCGTCGAGGCAGGCCCGAACCCCGCCCACGAGCTTCAGCATCTTGTGATGACCCGGTTCACGGACATCACCACGGCCCGAAAGATGGCCCGCACTTGGCAGGAGATCGCGGCGACCCTTGGCCTCGCCGGCCGCCAGAAGGCGTTGGCTGCCGCGTACTGGCGGGTGAAGCGCGGCGTGGAGGCAGGGCGACTTACGGTAGCAGCTAAACCCATGGCATCGAGGCACCAGGTGACGCCAGGGGCCCCGACCGCGCCACCTTCGGCACCACCAGCTAGCACGAAACCGCCAGCTGCCGCCAATGCTGAGGCATCACCACCATCGGCCTCAACGCCTGGCCGGCGGGTATCAGCACGGGAGGCGCTGGCCGCCGCCCGCCAGTACAACTATCCAACCAGGAAGTAAAAGGAGACTGACATGAAAAGAGCCGTTTTGAATTTAGCTGGCACCGTGGGCAAGACGACGATCGTAGGACACATGCTAGCACCGCGAATGCCTGGGGCTCCGGTATTAGCCATCGAGAGCATCAACGCCGCAGCCGACAGTCTGGGGATCGAAGTCGAAAAGGTTAAAGGCGATCAATTCCGGCGCATCTTCGCGGACCTGGTCGCGCTGGATGACGCGATCATCGATATAGGCGCGAGCAACATCGAGGATTTCTTGTCAGGGCTCGCGCAGTTTCGCGGCGCACACCTTGAAGTCGATCAGTACCTCGTGCCCGTAATCCCGGAAAACAAAGTCCAGGCAGAGACAATCGCGACCATAAAAATGCTGTCGAGCATCGGCGTGGCCCGCGATCGGATCCGCGTCGTGTTCAACCGGGTCAAAACAGACCCCCAGGACGAATTTCCGCAAGTCGTTGCGTTCGCCGCCGCGGAGCGCACCTGCATCGCGGATCCCGGTGCGGCCGTCCTGGAAAACGAGGTGTTCGACCTACTCGGCCAGCGGGGACTGACACTCGCCGCCGCGCTCGCGGACTCCACCGACTACCGGGCCAAGCTGCGCGAACTCGGGCGCTCTGGTGATCCGGCACTGTGGCAGGAGTACATGGACCTGCACACGATCAAGGCATTGGGGGAGAGCGCGGACGCGAACCTCGCCGAAGTATTCGCCTGCCTCGATCGGGAGAATGAGTGATGGCCGACACACTGAACGCAAAGCTCGACTTTGTGTACAAGGAAGTACTCGGGGAGGTTGGCGACTTGGTGGGGCGTATTGAGGTCTTGCGAGAATCTTTGCCACCGCTCATCGAGGCGCTGAACCGCGCAACAGCCGCGGCCTCAGTCCTTGAGAAGGCGGCTGCCGCCGTGCCGGAGCAGATCTACCGCGGCGCGGTCCGCGCCGGCGCGGATGTCAAGGGAGAGATCGAGGCCACCGTGAGGGCGGCGGGCGAGGCCTTCTCGGAGAGGGAAAAGAGCCTCCATGAAGGCCTCGCCGTCGCCTTGATTCAATCGATCAAGGCGACGGCCACGCAAGCAGAACAATCATTGCAGAGAGCTCAGGTGACGTTTGCCAATACCGTGTCCGCAAAACTTGCAAAGGCCGCGCGCGCGGCAACTGCCGACCTCGCAGAGGCGGCCGGCAAAGCGCGCGCCGTCGCCTTGCCGCTGGGCATCACTGCCGCGCTGTCAGCAGTGGCAGGAATGATCGCCGGGGTAGGGATAGTGATGCTTGTACATTGAATTTGGAGGCTCTATGAAAATTAAAGCAATGGACCCGGTAAAAGTCGTCTCGGCGGGTACGATCGCCGTCGTCTCGATACTCGCCATCGGGCTGGCGATCGGACGGAGCACTGAACATCAATACCTTTCGCGCATCAACGTGCAAATCCACGTCCTGACGCAAACCAAGACAACACGACAAACGGAAATCATCCCACGCGGCGGGGCGACTCGAGTGCAGGTTGTCAAATGCCTGTCCGGCGCCGCGCGGGGCGCAATTTGCGTGCGCGCCCGCTACCCGAAGATACTGCCATACAAGGGGTAATCATATGGAACCAACAAACGAGAAGTCCGCGGAGACAACGGCCGAACAACCGCTGCTGACCATACCAGAGGATATGACTATGGATCTCGGCAGCGACCAGATGCTGCTCGCGATCATGCGGCGCGCGAACCCGCGCTATGGCATCCCGCCATCGCGACTCGAAACGTGGATCCGGTGGTTCTATGGGCGCGTCGGGACAGCCGGAGTGATAGCCTTGTTCGTACTGCTGTCCGCAGGAATCATATGGATTTCGGCGGCGGTGCACATGGGCGGAGGGCAGCATGCGATGCAGCAGATCGAGACGCCGCCCATATCTGCCCACAATCCGCTGCCTGCACCACGCCCTAGCGACCGGCGCCAGCGGTAGGGCTTCATTCTTGAGGCCACCAGAAAATTGGCGGCTCCTCTTCTTCAGCCGACCGCATCAACCTACACGTCCACGAAGCTCCTATTGACATCGCTAACTGATGGTATATACCATCAGTTAGATGGCATATACCATCGGAGATTCGAGATGACATACCCTTGGGTGAGATGGCTGAAGGACTGGCGCACCATTGCTAACACATCGAGCCCAACGGCCGACGTATCAATTGTGGTCGCCGTGGATGGAGCCGATTATGAGGTACTTCGTGTGTCCAGGTTCCATGTGGACTACGATGCAGAAAAACCACACGTGGAAACCTCTATTCGAGCGTTTAACGACAGGACGGCCTTATTCAGCAAAGCGACGCGGGACCTCGGGATCGTGCGCGTGATCACCAGCAAGCACAAGCCGATGTTTGTGGTTGAGCCCGGAGCTGATGTGTTCGAGTGGAGGTCTGCGACTGAGGGGGTAAGTGTAGGGAAGCTTGTAAAAGCAATGCGGGAAGGAGATCTGGGTCGCCGCATCCGACGCCGGGACCGTAAGGCCGCTAAGGATTCACAAGAACGACTGGTGGCGATTGAACAGGAATACCAGGCTGAACTGCAGGAGTTGGGTGTGCGCCTAAAGGAGGCCGAGCAGCGGGCGGCCGAACAAGAAATGATTGCGGACCGAATGCGAAAAAGTCGAATTGAGGAAAATGAGGAGCTAGGTTTACCGAGAGGGGTGTCGTTGTCTTCGGGGCCCCTGGCAGACACGCTGGGAAAAGCCCAGAAGCGGGGTACCAAGCTCACATCCAGCAAGCCCCTGCCCGGAAACTTCGAGGGGAAATGTAAATAGGAGTTCTCGGGCTCTGTAGGCGGACCGCACCGATGCCGAACATCTGGGAATAAAAAGCAGCGCAGGCTGATACTTTTAACATTAGGGGGCGCAAAGACGCATGGCACATCGACCACCTTTGACGGATCCAATCATTGTCGCTCTGGCAAGACTAGTCGACGACGCGCAGACAAACACGCGAGAGCCAAGCCATTCTGACATTGAATTTCAGATCGACCGCGCGGGCTTGGCAGAAGCCGATGCCGGACGCCAAGGAAAGCCTGTCGGCAAATTCAAGAGAGTACGCGGAACACTAAGCTGGGCGCTTTCCAACA
>DAHWGZ010000180.1 GCA_027335965.1 Acidiferrobacter sp. | reverse complement strand
CGATATCATTCAGGGACCACCGATGGCGAACGACAATCCCCTGCTGGATCTCAACGGCCTCCCGAGATTCGCCCGCATAGAGCCAAGCCAGGTCACGCCGGCCCTCGACGCCATGCTCGACGAGACGCGCGCAACGGTCGAGGCGCGCCTTGCGCGTAAGCCGGGACCCGCGTGGGACGACACGGTGGGCCCGCTCGAGGTGGCGGAGACCCGCCTCAAGCGCTTCTGGTCGCCGGTGGCGCACCTGAATGCCGTGGCGGATAGCGCGCCGCTGCGCGAGGCCTACAATGCCGGCCTGGGCCGCCTGACGAGCTACCAGACCGGCTATGCCCAGGACGAGCGCGTCTACCGCGCCTATCAGGCGGTCGCCGACGGGCCGGCCTTCGCGGGCTTGAGCGAGGCCCGCCGCAAGGTCGTGACGAACGCCTTGCGCGACATGCGGCTGTCGGGCGTGGCCCTGCCGGCCGCTTCCAAGGCGCGATTCAAGGCCATTCAAGAGCGGCTCTCCGAGCTCGCGAGCCGCTTCGAGCAGAACGTCCTGGATGCCACCGACGCCTTCACTCTGCCGATTGCAGACGAGGCCCGGTTGCAAGGCGTCCCGGCCTCGGTGCTCGCGCAGGCGCGCGCCGAGGCGCAGAGGCGCGGGCTCGAAGGCTTCGTGCTGACCCTGCAGGCCCCATGCTATGTGCCGGTCATGACCTACGCCCAGGACCGCGCGCTGCGCCGGCAGCTCTACGAGGCCTACGTCACGAGGGCCTCGCAGGCCGCGGGCGGGCATTATGACAACACCGCTTTGGCCGACGAGATCCTGGTGTTGCGCAAGGAGGCGGCGGCGCTCCTGGACTACCCCCATTACGCCGCTTATTCGCTCGCAACCAAGATGGCGCGGGATGCCGCCGAGGTCGAGACCTTTCTGACCGACCTCGCGCGCCGGGCGCGGCCGGCGGCCTTGAAGGAACTCGCGGACCTCGAGGCCATGGCGCAGGCCGACGGGGTGGCGCTGGAGGCCTGGGACACGGCCTATTACAGCGAGCGGCTGAAGGAGCGGCGCTACCAGTTCTCGGAGGAGGACCTGCGCCCGTACTTCCCCCTGCCGCGCGTGCTCGAGGGGCTTTTCACGCTCACCGAGCGCCTCTATGACGTCCGCATCCGCGAGCGCCGGGACATCGAGGTCTGGCATCCGGACGTGCTCTTCTACGAAATCACGGATCCCGACGGCGCGCCGCGCGCCCAGTTCTATCTGGATCTCTACGCGCGCGAGCGTAAGCGCGGGGGGGCCTGGATGGACGAGTGCTGCGTGCGTCAGGGCCAACCGACGCCGAGCCTGCCGGTCGCCTATCTCACGTGCAACTTCTCGGCGCCGGCCGCAGACCACCCCTCCTTGTTGCGCCACGACGAGGTCGAGACCTTGTTCCACGAGTTCGGCCATGGCCTGCACCACATGCTCACCCAGGTCGACGAGCCGGCGGTGTCGGGCATCAACGGCGTGCCCTGGGACGCGGTCGAGCTCCCCAGCCAGTTCATGGAAAATTTCTGCTGGGAGCGGGAGGTCATCGACCTCATCGGGGGTCACTACCGAACCGGCGCGCCGGTCCCCGCCGATCTCTTTGCGCGGCTGCGCTCGGCGCGCACCTTCCAGGCCGCGCTGCAGATGCTGCGCCAAGTGGAGTTCGCGCTGTTCGATATCCGCCTGCATGCCGTTTTCGATCCGGCGGCCGGATCCGTCCATGCCTTGCTCGAGGCGGTGCGCGACGAAGTGGCGGTCCTGAAGCCGCCGGCCTTCAACCGCTTCGAGAACGGCTTCACCCATATCTTTGCCGGCGGATACGCGGCGGGCTACTATAGTTACAAGTGGGCCGAGGTCTTGTCGGCCGATGCCTTCGGCCCCTTCGAGGAGCGCGGCGTGTTCGATCGCGCGACCGGCCTGGCGTTCCTCCACAACATCCTGGAGCGGGGAGGCGAGGCCGATCCGCGCGACTTGTTCGCGCGCTTCCGGGGCCGCGCGCCGTGCATAGACGCGCTCCTCAAACAGAGCGGACTTTACGAAACGGAGGAGAGCGCATGACGCGTTGGATGGTTGCTATGGGCACGGTATTGCTCGTGGGCGCGGCGCATGCCGCCACCTTGTATCGCTGGGTAGACCCGCACGGGGTCGTCACCTACCAAAACACCCCCCCTCCGTCCTCCGCCGGCCATGTGCGGGTGATACGCCTGCATAGCCATGCCTCCTCGCCCTCGGCGATGCGCAAGGCGGTCAGGGCCATGCATCCCGTCGTTTTGTATAGGGCGCCGCATTGCGCGCCCTGCCGACAGGTGAGCGCCTATCTGCACCGTCGCCGCGTGCCGTTCCGGGCGGTGGACGTGTCGCGGGGACAAGCGGTCCTGCGCGCCATGAAGATCAAGACGGGGTCGACGACCGTGCCCACGATCATGGTCGGCAAGCAGGTCCTGGTCGGCTACATCCCCGCGGCCCTGAAAAACGAACTCACGGCCGCCGGCTACCTCAAGGGCCCCGGGGGCTAGCGGCGCGCGGCCCTCTTGCCGCCCGCGCGCCGTGACGGCCGGGGGCGTGGATACCCATGAAGATCGCGACCTGGAATGTCAATTCCCTGCGCGTGCGTCTGGCGCAGGTCGAGGCGTGGCTGGATGCCGTCGCGCCGGACGTCCTGTGCCTGCAGGAGACCAAGGTGCGGGACGCGGATTTCCCGGTCCAGGCCTTTGCCGCGCGCGGCTACGAGGTGGTCTTCCATGGCCAGCCCACCTATAACGGCGTCGCCGTGGCCGCGCGCGGACCGCTGAAAGACGTCGCCTGCGGCCTGGCCGGTTTCGCGGACGAGCAGTGCCGCGCCTTGGCGGCCACCTTCCAGGGCCTGCGCGTGGCAAGCCTCTATGTCCCCAACGGCACCGCCGTCGATTCGCCCCGCTACCCCTACAAGCTCGGATGGCTCGCGGCCTTGAGAGACCAGAGCCGCGCATGGCTTGCCCAAAACCCGGCCCTGGTGCTGGCCGGCGATTTCAACATCGCCCCCGAGGATCGTGACGTCTACGACCCGGCGGCCTGGGAGGGCTCGGTGCTCGTGAGCGCGCCCGAGCGGGCGGCGTTCCAGGCCTTGATCGATACGGGACTTACGGACGCGCTCGGCGCGTTGGCCGGCGAGGGGCGTGATTTCAGCTGGTGGGACTACCGCGCGGCGGCCTTCCGGCGCGATCAAGGCCTGCGCATCGATCACATCCTGCTCGGCCCGCCGCTTGCCGCCACCTTCGTGCGCGGCTGCGTCGATCGAAAGGCCCGCGCCCACTCGCGGCCCTCGGATCATGCGCCGGTCGTGGTCGAGGTCGCCTGGCCGCCCGCTTGAGGCCTCTCGACGCGCGATTCCGCGCCCCTGTATCACCATGGATACACATGGCACTTACCTAAAGCCCCACATTTCACCGCCTTCCTCCGCGTCGATGCGACCGGGGCTTCGGCCCCGCATGTTTCAGAACTGAAACATGCGCACCGGGTGCCCTCAGGCCCCCGGGATTTTCCTGGTATCCGGCTTACACCAGCGCCCCGTT
>DAHWGZ010000017.1 GCA_027335965.1 Acidiferrobacter sp. | reverse complement strand
CGCCAGGGCATACAGCTGCGCGGCTACGCGCAAAAGAGCCCGCAGCAGGAGTACAAGCGCGAGGCCTTCGAGCTGTTCTCCGAGATGCTCGACCGCATCAAGCGCGAGGTGATCACCACCATCGCGCAGGTCGAGATCCAGGACGATAGCGATATCGACTTGATCGACGAGCAGCGACGCCAGCAGGGGGTCACGTTCTATGACCATCCGAGCCTCGATGCCGGCGAGGCGGACTCGGATCTCATGGTGCAGACCGTGGTGCGCGGCGGGCCCAAGGTGGGCCGCAACGACCCGTGCCCCTGCGGCTCGGGAAAGAAATACAAACAGTGTCACGGGCGTCTCGCCTAAGGAGTGATTATGGCCGTGGGAGTCAAGCCTATGCCGCCGCTTGGCGCCGTTGCCGGCGTGCGGCTCGGTACCGTGGCCGCCGGGATCCGCAAGGCCGATCGGCGCGATCTCGTGGTCATTCAGTGCGATGCCGGGACCACGGCCGCCGCAGTCTTTACCCAGAGCCATTTCGCGGCCGCGCCGGTGATCGTCGCCAAGGCCCATTGGCGGCAGACCGAGCCGCGCGCGCTCATCATCAATACCGGCTATGCCAATGCCGCGACCGGTGAGCCGGGCCTCGCCGATGCGCAGGCCTGCTGCCAGGCCCTTGCGCAGGCGCTCGGCTGCCGGCCGGACGAGGTGTTGCCGTTCTCGACCGGAGTCATAGGCGAGCGCCTGCCGGCCTCCAAGGTGATCGCCGGCATCCCGGCGGCCGTGAGCGCGGCCTCCGCGGACGGGTGGGTGGATGCCGCGCACGGCATCATGACGACCGATACGGTGCCGAAGGGCGCGACGCGCGAGATCGCGATCGAGGGCAAGCCCGTACGGATCACCGGCATCGCCAAGGGTTCGGGGATGATCCACCCCAACATGGCAACCATGCTCTCGTTCGTGGCGACCGACATCGAGGCGGCGCGCCCGGTGCTGCAGGCCGCGCTCGCGCGCGCCGTAAAGACCACATTCAACGCCGTCTCCGTGGATGGCGACACCTCGACGAACGACGCCTTGGTGGTGCTCGCCACGGGTCGTTCGGGCGCGCGCCTGACGGCCGCCGAAGGCCCGGCCTTTGGCGAGTTTTGCGCGGCCCTGGAGCAGGTCTGTGGCGATCTTGCGCAGGCCATCGTCCGCGACGGCGAAGGCGCCACCAAGTTCGTGCGCGTGGAGGTCTCCGGCGCCCGGGCCGACGACGAGGCGCGCGCCGTCGCCGATACCATCGCCACCTCGCCGCTCGTGAAGACCGCCTTGTTCGCGAGCGACCCCAACTGGGGCCGCATTCTCATGGCCGTGGGGCGCGCGCCGATCACCCTCGATGACCCGGATCGCGTGACCGTGAGCCTGAACGGCGTGCGGGTGTTTGCCCGCGGCGCGGTCGATCCGGATTATCGGGAAGAGGTGGGCCAAAAGGCCCTGGCGGCCACGGACATCACGGTCGGCGTCGATCTCGGCCAGGGCGCCGGACGGGCCGCCGTGCACACCTGTGACTTCTCCTACGACTATGTCCGCATCAACGGGTCCTACCGGACCTGAGCCTGTCGTCGCCGCCATCATTCGGGATGGCGGTGGACGGGTGTTGGTCGCCCGCAGACCCGAAGGCAAGGTGGGTGCCGGACTTTGGGAATTTCCGGGCGGAAAGGTCGCCCCGGGGGAGTCGCAGAGCGAGGCCCTGAGGCGCGAGCTCCATGAGGAGCTCGATATCGTAGTCGGGGCCTGCACGTTCTTGCCGCATTATCGCGCGGCCGCGCCGCCGGGGATCGATCTCGCGTTCTGGCGGATCGATGCCTACCAGGGCGTGGCGCGGGGGCGCGAGGGCCAGGAGATCCGCTGGTGTGCCCCGGACATGCTGCCGGATCTGCCGTTTTTGCCCGCCGATCGTCCGATCCTCGCGCGCCTGCGCCTGCCGTCTTTCTATCTCGTGAGCGATGTCGATCAGCTCGGCGAGGCGCTGTTCGAGGAGCGGCTCGCGCGCGCCGCGGCCCGCGACCCCCTTCTGTTGCAGCTGCGTGAACCGTGGCCGGCCTCGCGCCTGCGCGCCTACGCCCAGCACCTGCGCGCGCTGCTGGCCCCCTACGGCGGGCGTTGCCTCGTCAACGGCGACCCGCGCGAGCTCATGGGCTGCGCCGACGGGATCCATCTGTCGGCGGCGCGCCTGGCGCGCCTCGACGCCCGTCCGGCGGCGGCGCTCGTCGGGGCCTCCTGTCATGGTGCCGAGGAACTGCGGCGCGCGGCGGACCTGGGCTGCGACTTCGCGGTGCTTTCGCCGGTGAAGCCGACGCCGAGCCATCCCGACGCGACGCCGCTCGGTTGGGCGCGCTTTTGCGAGCTGGCCTCCGGGGTGCTGCTGCCGGTCTATGCGTTGGGCGGCATGACCACCGCGGATCGGGCCACGGCCGAGACCCATCTTGCCCAGGGCGTGGCGGTACGCAGCGGGATCTTTGGCAAAAACGCCGGACGGGACGTGTCCTGAGGCGCGATGGCGCGGGCCAAAGCCCCACGCCTGCCGCGCGTCCAAGCCCCCCTCGCGCGCGGCGCCATTCTTGAAGGGCCAGGCCGCCGCGCGTATCGTGGCGGCCATGATCGTGATTAGCGCCCATATATCGCTTCCCGAGGATGAGATCGAGGAGCGATTCATGTGTTCGCCGGGGCCCGGCGGACAGAATGTGAATAAGGTCGCAACCGCCGTGCAGCTGCGCTTTCACGTCGCGGGCAGCGCGGCCCTGCCACCGGAGGTCCGCGCGCGCCTCTTGCGTCTGGCGCGCCCGCGGATCACGCAGGAGGGGTACCTCGTGATTCGCGCGCACACCTTCCGGACGCGCGAGCGCAACCGCCGCGAGGCCCGCGAGCGCCTGGTCCATTGGATACGCCGCGCCCTCGAGGCCCCAAAGCGTCGCATCGCGACCCGCCCGAGCGCCGCCGTGCGCCGCCGCCGTCTCGCCGACAAGCAGGCCCGCGGCGCGGTGAAGGAGCGGCGCCGGCCGGTCGCCCAGGGAGACTGACCGTTTCCCGCGGGCGCGGGGACCCCTCGCTCAAGGACGCGCGCGTCCGGCGCGCGCCGGCTGCGTATCCGCCGCCTTCCCCCGGTTGCCGGCCGGCTTCAGGTCCTTATCGAAATGGAGGCCGACGACCCGGTATCCCAGCCGCGCATAGAAGGCATGGGCGCGCTCGTTGGTGGTATAGGCATCGAGCACCACCTTCTCGCAGCCTTTTTGTCGGGCGTAATCCTCGATCCAGCCGATGAGCGCCTGTCCGATGCCCTGTCCGCGCCATGGCTCGGCGACGATGACGTTGTCGATATCGACATAGCGTCCGCACCAAAAGCGCGTCCCGAACCACAGGCCGGCGATGCCCAGGCAGCGGTCCCCGGCAAACGCCGCGACACAGCCATAGCCGTTTCCGCGCATGTCCTCGAGGCGCGCCGCGAGCGTCGCCGGCGCCACCTTCGGGTTGAGGGCCTGAACCAGCGGCAGGATAATCCCAAGTTCGTCATCATCGAGAAGCCGAATGTGGGGTCCTGTCCGCGAATCCCCGGGCCCGGCATCGCTTGCCCTTGGATGCTTCATGATGGATGTCCTCGCGTGACACGAAAGGCGCCGCGCGCCCCGGCCCTTCGTCTCATGATTGTACCGGCTCGCCCATCGCAACCGCCATGACCGCCGGGCACCGCGATCCTCCCGTTCCCAGTGTGAACCCGGACTTCCCGGTCGAAAAAGGCCGCCCGTCCGGCCGTTGACGGCGGCGGTTCGCAACGGCGCGTAGCAAGACTTCCCACGAGCGCGCCGCAAACGCTTGTATTTGCGGGGCCCGCGGTCCGGCACGTTCCTTGCGCCAATGGTTGCGGGGCCCCGTGCGAAACGCGCCCTGATCCTTTCCCACACGAGGAGTATCGTCCATGACGACATTAAGTGAGCAGTTGACGACGCGCGTTGCTTCTTATGACACCTGGGCCAAGCGGCGGCGGTACGGCGCCAACGGCCCCAACAATCGCCGGCTGTGGGTGCTGGCATGCATGGATGAGCGCCTGCCCGTCGATGAGGCGCTCGGCATCCGCGTGGATACGCCGGCGGGCGGCGGTGATGCCCACTGTTTTCGTAATGCCGGCGGGATCGTGACCGACGACGCCATCCGCTCAGCCATGCTCACCTGCCAGTTTTTCGGCACGCGCGAGATCGTGATCGTTCAACATACCCAATGTGGCATGCTCTCGGCCAACGCGCGCGACCTTGAGAAGGTCCTGCGGGAGCGGGGCGTGAACCCGGACACGTTGACGCTCGATCCGACCTTGCCGGAGCTCACCCTGGCGAAAGGCGCGTTCGCCAAATGGATCGGCATGATGGATGACGTGGACGAGACCTGCCTCAAGACCATCGAGACCTTCCGCGCGCACCCGCTCATCCCGAAGGACGTGACGATCAGCGGCTGGATCTGGGAGGTCGAGACACGGCGCCTGCGGGCCCCGCGCCGCGACAAAGCCGCGCGCGAGGGCACCGACGTGACGACTGCGGACTTTGGGGTCAGCGGCCGGCAACCGCCGCGCTGGGCCTAGAGATGCCCGGCAGGGGCGCCGGCTGGCCCCTGCCGCCTTCCATTCCCCGTATGGTCTTTCAGGAGCAGCCATGGCACCGAGCTATGATTATCGCTGTCTGCAATGCCGCAACCATTCCACCATCCGTCACCCGATCAGCGCGCCGCGCCCCGCTTGTCCTCGCTGCCAAGGACCGTTGCGCCTTGTCCTATCGGTGGCACCCGCCTTCCACGGCCATGCGGCGCGCGGCCGCGAGGAGGCGATACGCCTGCTCGAGCCGCCTCATGCGGGGCCTTGCCCGGCGTGCCGGGCATCCTGCCGGCACGGCTAGTCCGCTTTCGATCCCCGCCGGCTCGCCCTATACTGCCTGCATCGACCCGTCCCCGGCGCCCCGGAAGACGAGCCCCGGAGGACCGCCGCCATGACCGCCAAGGACCCGCTCGCGGACTTGAGTCCGCTGTCGTTTCTGCAGATGTTCGTGACGCAAAGCCTAAAGCTCTCCGGGTCGGCACCGGGGGCCGTGGGCGCCGACGCCATCGAATATCTGGGGCTCACGGCCAGCAGCTGCCTCGAGCTCTATGCCCGGAATCAGATGGGCCTTCCGGAACGGATGGACCAAGAACAATATGCGAGTCTCATCGTCTATATCAAGAATGCCATCGGCGGCGAGTTTCGGTCCGTGCCCGCCGGGCCCGGCATCGTCCATGTCGAGAGCCGGCGCTGTCCATTCGGCGCGCGCGTGCAGGATGCCCCGGAGCTCTGCCGCACCACGGCCTCGGTGTTCGGCGGCATCGCCGCGCGCCACTTCGGCTATGCGAAGGTCGAGCTGAAAAGGCGCATCGCCCTGCGCGATGATCGATGCGAGGTGTGCGTCTACACGGACCGCAAAACCGCCGAGGGACAGGCGGGCGACGAGTATGTGAGCGAAGGCGAGACGGTCGTGTCCCGGCGGGCCCTGGCGGACGTCAATACGCGCGTTGCCGAAAAAATGGCGCGCGCCCTGTGTCCGGCCGGGCGCGAGCAAGGCGCGCATGCGCGCCCATCGATCGTGGCCGAATCCCGCGCCATGCGCGAGATCCTGAGGGCCGTGGAGCAGGTCGCGCCGACGCGGGCGAGCGTCCTCATCAGCGGCGAGACCGGGGTCGGCAAGGAGGTCATAGCCCGCGCCGTGCATGCGCTGAGCCCGCGCAGCCCCCGGCCGTTCCTGGCGGTCAACTGCGGCGCCGTGCCGCACAACCTCATCGAGACGACGCTGTTCGGCCACGAGAAAGGCGCGTTCACGGGCGCCCATAGCCTGCATCGCGGCCTTTTCGAGCGCGCGGACCAGGGCACCTTGTTCCTGGATGAGATCGATAGTCTGCCGCTTTTTTCGCAGGCCAATCTGTTGCGCGTGTTGCAGGAGGGCGAGTTCGAGCGGGTTGGTGGCGGACAGGCGCGCCATGTCGATGTGCGGGTGGTGGCGGCCGCCAACAGGCCGATCGAATCGTTGGTCACCGCCGGCCAATTCCGGGGCGACCTCTATTACCGACTGAACGTCGTGCCGGTCCATATCCCGCCGCTGCGGGAGCGCCCGGAGGACGTGGCCGGTCTCGTCCACCATTTGCTTGCGGCTTTGGCGCGGCGTCACGACGGCCCGCCAAAGTCCCTGAGCGATCGCGCCTGGGGGCAGGTCATGGGCCATGCGTGGCCAGGCAACGTCCGCGAGCTGGAAAATGTCCTGGAGCGCGCGTTTTTGTTCACGCCCGGCCGCGTGATCGACGACGTCGATTTGCGCGATGGGACGGGCTTCGCGGCCCCTCGCGCGGGGGCGCCGGCCGCCGGCGGGATGCTGCATGTGGCGAGGCGCCTTGCCACGCAGACCATCGAGACCCGGGTGCTCCAGGATGCGCTCGAGCGCCATCATGGCAATGTGACGGCCATGGCGCGCGAGATGGGGATCACGCGCCGGGCCATTCATCAGAAGCTGAAGCGCTATGCCTTGCCGGCGGCGCCCTACCGGTGCGACGGGCGCCCGACCCGTCGCTGATAGCCGCCGGATTCCGCCTCCTCCCTGTCGCACATCATGGTCGTATTGTCGATTAGCCGACAGAAGACCGTGGGGTTCCCGACCCTTAAACCGGGGCCGGTATGGCTCCGGCGTGTCGCGACCCGATAAGAGACTCCGGGCCCTCATGGCGCGCGCCCGCGGGCACGCGCGCGCCGTCGTCATGCACCAAGGCAGGGTACGCCTACGCCAAGGCGGGGTGCGCGCGCGCCAAACAGGGTCACGGGCGCGGCGCATCGGGGCCGCCTCCGGGCTCGGGGGGGACCCTTGGCAGGCCCAAGGCGATCGGGCGCGAGGGGGCGTTGTCGGGATCAACCCGACCCCATGGAAGGGAGCGCGCCCCGACCGAAAAGAGGCCTGGCGCCCACATCATCGACCCCGCGGCCGCACGGGCGGAAGGCCAGGCGCGGATCAGGCCCTCATGAAGGATCTCGCGCGCGGCTTCATTCCATAAGCATGGCGCCCGGAGCCGCATGACGCGCCCGCGTCATGCGGCATGCTCTTTGCACTGGCCTTTCTCCATAGATAAGACCGTCGTGACCCTAAAGCGGCAACCGCGCGGGGCGCGAGGCATGTGGGGGGATTATGGATCCGGTACACAGTGCCGACGGGGGTATCGGTGCGCGTCGCGAGACGCCGCATTTCGATCCCGAGGATCACGTCTTGCATCATATCCAGCGCGCCGTCGCCAACCGCCAGACGGTCGAGATCGCGCGCGACGACGGCGGTCTGCTCAAGGTGTTCGGGGACGAGGGGACGTTCACCGCGGATATCGACGATATGGCGACGTTTTACGCGCTCCCGGCCTCGTATTTCCGCGTCAAGGTGGTGTCCGCCCACGAAGGGGATGGAGGTGGCCACGATATTGCCGAGCTGTTATGGCAGGCCGCCTACCATGCCTCGCAAGGCCGGCTCGTCAGAGGCTGTTACCATTACGATGTCGTGGAGTTCGTGCGCTGGCCGAACGTCACGCGCCTGCCCGCGCCCGACCAGGCCATTCGATTGGCGGCGCTCCTGAGCCGGCATCCGACCTCGATTTTACTGGCAAGCCATGTGCTCGACATCGCTGCGCCGGACATCTATCGCTTGTATTCGGCGGCGCACTGCGCGGGTCTCACGCGCCTTCTGAATCGCGAGCCGGAGGCGCCGGTCTTGCATCCCCATGCCAAGCGCGGCGTTTTCGGCCTGATTCTACACCGACTGGCGGGGCTCTAGATGGGGGACGCCGAACACAAGATCATGTTTGCGGGTCCGGTCGGCGCCGGAAAGACCACCGCCATAGGCGCCATCAGCGACATCCCGGTGGTGAGCACCGAGGCCCGCGCCACCGATGCCGTGGCGATGCGCAAGAGCCGAACCACGGTGGCCATGGATTACGGTCACATCGTGCTGGATGGGGGGCGCAAGCTGCACCTCTATGGGACCCCGGGCCAGGAGCGGTTTCGTTTCATGTGGGACATCCTCGCGACGGGCAGCCTGGGTCTCGTCCTGCTCATGGACAATGCGCGCCCCGATCCGCTTGCGGACCTCGGTTTCTATCTCGAGGCCTTCAAAGGCTCGATGACCGAGACGGCGGTGGTGGTCGGTGTCACGCGTACCGACATGCAGCCGTGGCCTTCCCTCGCCACCTATCAGATGTGGGCCTCGGCGCGCGACCTGCGGATTCCGATTCTTACGGTGGACGCGCGATCACGCAAGGATATCGCCACGCTTCTCAAGGTCCTGCTCGCAATGCTCGACCCGAGTCTGCGCCGATGATCGCCCCGCCCGGCGATCGCGACGCGCATGACCATGCCCTTGATTTGCGTGGCTACGGGGTCGCGTTCGGAGAGCGGGTGGTCTTGAGTTCCGTGGATATGGCATTGCCAAAAACGGGCGCGACCGCGCTTTTGGGCCCCGCCGGGACCGGCAAGTCCACGCTTCTTAGGACGCTCGCGGGCTTCAACGACGCCAACCCATCCCTGCGCGTCTGGGGCGAGGCGCGGCTCCCGGGTGTCGCGACCGGCGCGCCAGCGAGGCCTGCCCTGGTATCGCAGAGCGCGCGCATGATCACGGCGAGCGTGCTCGACAATCTCGTGCATGGCCTGGCATCGCGCGCGCAAATGACTCGCGCGGAGCAAGTCGCGTGGGCGCGGGAACGCCTTCAGCGCTCAGGGCTCCCGGAACTCGCTAGCCGCTTGCAGGAACCGGCCGCCGAGTTGTCGCTCGTCTTGCAGCGCATGCTGGCGGTGTCGCGGGTACTCAATGGTGACCCCCGGGTCCTTTTTGTCGACGAACCGACCACGGGGCTCGACGACGATGAGGCGTTGCGTTTGTTGGTCCTCCTGAAGAAGGAGGCGCGGCGGCGCGCGGTGCTCGTGGCCCTCCATAATCAGCGTCATGCCCGCTTCCTGGCGGATCGCGTGGTGTTGCTGGCCGGGGGCATCGTCCAGGAGGCCCGCGCCACGCATGCCTTTTTCGCCATGCCGCTTACCGACGCCGGACAGGCCTATGCGCGAACCGGCACGTGCGCCGTGCCGGCGCCTGGCGCGCCACGGGATGGTCTTGATCTCGCGGCCCCCGTGCCGGCCGCGATACCAAAGGCCGGCGAGGACGCAGCCGGCGCCGGCCGCGGGCCGCGCGGCTTCCTCTGGCTGTACAAGGGTCGGCTCGCCGGCACGCCCCAGCCCGGGGTGTTCCTCGCCATCGACCACGACCTGCGCGCCTTGCGTCGCGTCGGTGTCACGGTGCTCGTGTCATTGACCGAGACGCCCATGGAGGCCGCGACGTTGAGTGCCCATGATCTGCGCGCGCTATGGTTCCCGATACCCGACAGGGAGCCTCCGACGGCGGATCAGGCCCGCGAGATCTGCCGGACGCTCGACTTGCTGCTGGCCCGCGGCGACGTCATCGCGGTGCACTGCCATGCCGGCCTAGGCAGAACAGGGACCGTGCTCGCCGCCTATCTCATATGGAAGGGCGCGAGCGCCCTCGATGCCGTGGAGGGCGCGCGCCGCATCGAGGCGCGCTGGATCCAGTCGGATTCGCAGGCGCGGTTTCTCGAGGAATTCGCGCTGCTGGTCGCTCGCCGTCCAGATTCGATTTCCGATCATTCCCCACAGAAGAGGTAGTGATATGTCCGATCTCGAAGGCCACCTTCAAAAAGCCATTGTGTCGATTCCGGAGTGCGTGGCGGCTGGCTATGTCGATTTGAGCACCGGCATGCTGCTTGGCATCCGCACCGTGGATTCGCACCCTCAGGAGGTCTTGGAGCTGCTCTCGGCCGCGACGTCGGACCTGTTTCAGGGGACCAACGTCGTGACCATAGAAAATCTTTTCAAAAAGGCCCGTGGCCTGCCGACTGATGGGGGCTATCACTATTTCCAGGAAATGATCATCACGAGCGACAACCTTCTGCATTTCTTCCTGAGGGGCAAGACGCACACCGATCACGTGGTCGTCTTCGTGTGTCGTCGTTCCGCGAATCTGGGAATGGCCATCATGAAGGCGCGTACGGCGCTGCCGGATATCGAGGCGGTCGTCTAGACGCGACCGCACATCGCCGAATCCCTGTCGAATCGATCACCAAGGAGACTGCCATGTTTGCTCAAGCGGTGCGGGAATCATGCTCAAATCGGCCGAGCCAGTTGAGATCCGCCCTCCGGGGCTTAAATGCCTTGTCCGCCGATATCGAGGCGTCGGCCGTCATATCCGGCGACGGGCTCATGCTCGCGTCGATGCTCGATCCGCATATCGACACGGATCGTTACGCCGCCATGTGCGCCTCGCTTTTGGCGCTCGCCCAACGGGCCGCGCAAGAGGTATACCGCGGGCGACTGAAGCGCGTCATGATCGAGGGCGAGCATGGCACGATGCTGCTCGTTCAGGCGGGCGACGATGGCGTGCTCGC
The DNA here is from genome assembly GCA_027335965.1 of Acidiferrobacter sp. The sequence continues at coordinate 10,524 of DAHWGZ010000017.1, read as the reverse complement.
GGTGGCGGCGCGACAGACCGTCAATCTTGGCATGGTCTTTCTCGAGGCCACCAAGGTCGCGACGCATATTCGAGGGCTTCTCGATCGGCCTGATTGAGGAAGGCCCGCCGGTGGCCGGGCACCCGCCCATGCCGGCCCGTGCGCGTCCAGAAGTGCACCACGGATCCGGAGCGGGGCACGCGTCGGTAAAGCGGCAATGGAGATCGGCCGTCATGGGCGCACATGGTGCCCCAAGATCGCGGGCGGATGGGCGCCTCATCATGGAGCACTCGTCGGCCCCGGGTCGGTTGCTTGTCGCGAGCCAGGACGGTGAAAGCAACGCCGTGGCGCTTGATGATGTCCGCAAGACTGGAAAGGTCGCCTCCCCAAACAATCCGCGGCTCGACGTGGCCCTGAGGCCGGAGGGCTAGGCGCCCGGAACGGTCATGATGGCGGCCGACGAAATGCCCGTTCCGATTGCGGCGCGCCTTCGGAGATGCGAAAAGCCGGCTATCTAGCGACGGACAATCGCGCCTGAGGTAACCAGCCTGTTCCGGAACCGTGGGAATGTGGGACCGGGGCCGGACTTGTATCGATATTACATACGCGATGTTTTCGTGAGAAAGGAGTGCCGCGTCAATGATGCGCGCGGCGCGCCATATCATCGACGCCTTTCCCTCGCCAATCCCCGCGCCATGGAAGAGGACGCCTTTGTGAAGACCGCGGGGATTATTTGCGCGACGTCAATGCGACCCGTACCGTCATGATCCCGCATGTCGATACTCCGGTTTTTTACGGGATACCGCGCCGGCAACCCCGTGGGCGGCCACCGCCTTGGCGTGGCGCGCTGTTAAATAGTGTTAACAAGCGTGTTCTTCATGATATGTATCCCATGATTCCCGGGTACGGCGAGAGTAACATCATGGGGTATGCATTAGATCGTGTCCGTATGGGTTGCGGTTATCGTGAGCAGGATAGCTCATGAGCGCGGAATGGGAAATGAGTTTTCGAATCGATGTGGCCTCATGGAGGCCGGCGGTATCGGCATGGATGTGTCGGCGATGGAGAAACAACGGTCTCGCCGCGATAAGCGGCAGGGACTTTGTATCGTGATCGGCGCAACAGGATGGGGCGCAGCCACCGGTACGACACCCGCTCCGGGTTTTCCTGTCAAATGCAGCAGGTCTCGATGCGAGGGCGGCTGTAACGTGCCTCAATACTCCAAATCCGGTTCTTATATCCGCTATCCCGGGCCTTTGATCAGGGGCATGTGGCTCAGCCGGCTTTCCGGTCGGGCGGAGAACGGCCGATGGGTGCGGGGGCGATCAAGGGACTGAAGCGGATTCTGTGCGCAGGGGGCATTGGCGCCGTTCTGACGGGAATTCTCGCCGGTTGCAGCTTCACCATCCCTCTCCATCTGCCTCCCGTGCCGCCAGGGTCGGCCTATACGGCGCGTCGGGAACCGTCGAAGCTCGTATCGGAACGGCCCGGACGCCAGCCTCAGGTATTGCGCTACAAGGCGGCCGCCCGCGCGCCATGGTGGACGCTTCTGCGGTCTTCGCGGCTGGATGCACTTGTGCGCCAGGCGCTGCGAGACAGTCCGACGATCGCCGCCGCCCAGGCGCAGCTGCGCGAGGCGCGGGCCAATATGGCGATCAATGCCAGCCTCTTCTATCCGCAGGTGACGGGTACCCTGTCGACGGCTCGCAACAGGACGTCGGGCGCCTCTTTTGGGGGGCGCATCCCCGGCATGACCTATTCCCTGTTTTCAGGCGGCGTGTCGGTCTCCTATTATCCGGATTTCTTCGGGGTCAATCGCCTCATTTATCAGGGCAGCCGGGCGCAGATGCTGTATCAGCGCGACGAGCGGGATGCCGCGACCCTGAGTCTGTCGGGAAACGTCGTTGGCACCGCCGTTGACGTGGCGGCCACGCGCGCAGAGATCGAGGCGACGCAAAGAAGCGTCCGGGACGAGCGGGCCCTGCTTGCGCTGAGGCGCGCGCAGTATGCGGGCGGGGGCGTGCCTTTCGGGGCCGTAATCAGCCAGCGCAGCGCCTTGCTGGCGGCGCAGGCGCGGCTTGTGCCCCTGCGCCAAAAGCTCGCGGTTTATTGGCATCAACTCGCGATCCTGGCTGGCGCCTTTCCAGGGCAATGGCGCGTGCGGCCCCTGACAATGGCCGAGCTGCGCGAGCCCGCCGTCATCCCCGTCGCGCTTCCCTCGGCGCTCGTGCGGCACCGCCCGGATATCCGCGCGGCCACTGAGCAGATGCGCTCCGCCATTGCGCGGATCGGCGTGGCGCGGGCGCAATTCTTTCCAACGGTCATGCTGTCGGCGTCCTTCGGCACGAGCACCCTGGATGCGGGGCAGTTTTTCAACCCCATCAGCCGCATCTGGGGGCTTGCGGCCGATCTCGTGCAGCCGATCTTCGAGGGCGGGAAGCTGCGCGCCCAGGAGCGTGCCGCCTATGCGGCCTTCGATACCACGTTCGCCCTTTACCGCTCGGTGGTGCTCGATGCCTTCGGGCAGGTGGCCAATGCCTTACGCGCGTTAGAGCATGACGCGCGCGCCGAGCGCGTCGATGAAGAGGCGCTGATGGCGGCGCGAGCGACCCGATCGCTGGCGCGGGCCGGCTACCGGTCGGGCTCCACGAATTACCTTGCGGTCCTGACTGCCGACGAGGGGGTGCAAAGCGCCCGCGTGACACTCGTTCAAGGCAAGGCGCAGCGCCTGCAGGACACGGTGGCGCTGTTCATCGCCTTGGGGGGTGACGACTGGGGGGCGCGGCCATGAACGGGCTTTTGAGGATCGCCCTGAAGCTTCTTCTGAATGACCGCGGCAAATTCGCGACACTGGTGCTCGGCATCACGTTTTCGGCTTTCCTGATGATACAGATGACGTCTATGTTTTCAGGAATTCTGTACCAGTCAGCCGCCAATATCATCAACATAGGCGCCAAGATGTGGGTGATGGACCCGGCCGTCGATACCCCGCAAAACAGCATTCCCATGCCCGATTACGTTCTAGACGCCGTCCGCAGCATCCCGGGCGTGAAATTTGCCGTGCCGCTCTACATAGGGTCGGGTCTCGTGAGGCTTGATAATGGAACCTATCAGGCGGCCACCATCATTGGGCTCGACGACGCGACTCTCTTTGGACGGCCCGGGATGGTCGCGGGCCATATTTTGGACATCTACAAGAATAACGCCTTCATTATGGTCAAGGATGCCAACTACGCCAAACTGGACGATCCCGGCATTGGGACGAGCTTCGAGATCAACGATCACCGCGCCGTGGTCGTGGGGCTCGCGCGCACTGCCGTGCCCGGCCTTTTCGGTTTACCGACGCTCTATACGACATACTCGCGCGCGACGGAAGATCTGCCGCCGACACGCTACGAAATCTCCTACATCCTCGTGGAGCCGAAGACGCGCGCCTCTATTGCGCCGATCGAGGCGGCCGTGCGCGGGCTCGGATATCTTGCCTTGACCAGCCGCGAATTCATCGCCCGCAATGACCGGTTTTACGAATTCAAAACGGGCATGGGCACGAACATCATGATCATGACTCTGATCAGCTTTCTCGTCGGCCTGTCCATCGCGGGAGAGACGTTCTACATGTTTATCCTCGATAACGTTGAGCATTTCGGCGCGCTGAAGGCGATAGGCGCCAAGAGCGGCGAGCTCGTGCAGATGATCGTGTTTCAGGCTCTGGTCGTGGGTTTTCTGGGGTTTGGCTTCGGAGTGTTGCTATCCTCGGGAATGATTGCTCTGGCGAAGTTCAATATTCCCAATTACGCCGCCATGATTACTTACGCTTCCATGCTGCTTGCGTTCGTGATGGTGCTGGTCATATCGGTGTTCTCCAGTTACATCGGCATTCGCAAGGTCACGCGTATTGACCCATTCGATGTGTTCCGGGGTTGAGCCATGCTGCAGGCGCGCGGGGTCGCAAAGGCGTTTGGAGTCGGAGCAAGCCGCACCGTGGCGTTACATGACGTGGATCTCGCGGTCGACTATGGGGAGATGCTCTATATCGTCGGTCCTTCTGGTTCCGGAAAGACGACACTGCTCAGCATAGTGTCCGGCATTCTGCGCCCCGACGCAGGCAAGGTCCTGGTAAAGGATAAGGATATCTGGGCCATGGACAGCGACGCCCTTGCGGCATTCCGTTTGCAGACGATCGGTTTCGTGTTTCAGGACTACCACCTGTTCCCGCGGCTGACGACGGCGGAGAACGTGGCCATCCCGCTGATTCTGCGGCGGGAAAAGTGGGACCGCGGTCTTGAGGAGGCCCGGCGGACGTTGCGCATCGTGGGTCTTGAGACCAAGGATACGCTTCCCCCCTACAAGCTGAGCGGGGGCGAGAAGCAGCGCGTGGCCATTGCGCGGGCAATGGTGGCCGAACCGGATCTGCTTATCCTGGATGAGCCGACGGCCTCGCTGGATGGAGAAACGGGCCGCGCGATCGTGTCGTTCGTGAAGGACAACATCCTAAACGCGCACAGGGCGATCGTGATCGTGACGCACGATAGCCGTATCTACGAATACGCGACGCGGGTGGTTCACATGGAAGACGGACGGATACTACCCGAGGGGGAGGTGGCGCATGAGAAATAAGATCCTTTTCGCCTTGGCCATCATCGGCGTCGTCTTCGGTCTCGTGAGCGCGTATATCTATGGCCGAAAAACTCCCGCGCAGGCGCCGCTGACGCGCAACGACGACCCGTATAGGAAAGGCATTTTCGCCAACGGCATCATAGAAAGTTACGACGCGAACGGTGAAAACATCAACATCTACCCGCAAGTGGCGGGACGCGTGACGGCGGTCGACGTGACGGATGGAGAGAAGGTCGCGGCCGGCGCGCCGCTTTTCTCGCTCTACGACCGCATGCAGCGCGAGGTCGTTGCCCAGGACAAGGCGCAGATGGAGGCCGCTCAGGCCTTGCTCGAAAAGATGAAGGCCGAGCCGCGACCCGAGACCCTTGCCGTATCCCGGCGGCAGGTGGACTACGCGCGGGCCAATCTCGCCTACCAGCGGGCGCAGCTCTTCATTATCCGCAAGGAGCGGGCCCTCGACCCTCAGGCCGTCAGCGTGCTCGCCATGAAGAATGCCGAAAATTCGGCGCGGGTCGCCTATGAGAACCTGCGGGTGGCGACGGCCCAGTATGCGCTCACGAAGGCCGGCGCGTGGATCTACGATATCCGCAACCAGGAAGCAATCTACCAGGCCGCGCGCAAGGCCTATGCGTCGAATGTGGAGCTTCTGCGCCAATATACGGTGCGGGCGCCCACGGCGGGGCGGGTCCTGCGCGTCAATGTGGCGAACGGCAGCTACGCTTCGCCACAGGGCGTGTACGGAACCTACACGGAGGGCATGAATCCGGCGGCCGTGATGGGCCGACGCGGCGGCTATATGCAAGTCCGTGCTTATCTCGATGAGATTCTCGTGCCGCGCCTGCCGCCATCCAGCGAGATCAAGGCGACGATGTTCATAAGGGGTCGGACCAACGTCGGAATCCCTCTTCGGTTCCTGCGCATCCAACCCTACGTGACCCCGAAGATCGAACTGTCGAACCAGCGCACGGAAAAAGTCGATGTGCGTGTCTTGCCCATCATCTTCCGGTTCCGCATCCCAAAGGCGATGGCGCTCTACCCCGGGGAGCTGGTCGATGTGTATATCGGGACCAAGGCCGCGAGCCGCGCGGCACGCTGAAGGCGGCCTGTCCCGTGGATGACGGTCTTGGCGGGCGATGGGGTCCGGGATGTGGGTGCCGCCTATGGCGTGCTTGCGTGGGGGAGACAGGGTTGCCCGTCGTCCCGCGCCCGCAACCCTGTTCAGGACGCCGCGGCCAGCGCCTCATAGCGGGCGTAAAGGGCGCGCACGTCCTCCGCCAAGGCTTGTAGCGACCCGGTGTTTTCGAGGACATCGTCCGCGCACGCGCGCCGCGCGGCGGGCGATGCCTGGATGGTCAGCAGCCGCTCGATGCTGGCCGGATCCAGTCCCCGCTCCCGCAGCCTGCGCCGCTGTGCCGCGGGCTTGGCATCGATGACGAGGACGCGATCGATCCAGGGCGGGCGCCCGGTCTCGGCAAGCAGCGGGATCACGAGCACGGCATAGGGCCGCGCGCCCTCGGATCGGTCCCTCATGAGTTTCTGGATCGAGGGGTGCAGGATGGTCTCCAGGGTCTTGCGCGCGGAGGAATCGGAGAACACGCGCAGCCGCAGCCGCGGGCGCAGGATGCGGCCCTCGCTGTCGGCGACATCGTCGCCGAAGGCCGCGCGCACGGCGGCATTGGCGGCTTGCCCCGGCTCCAGGAGTTCGTGGGCGATCTGATCGGCATCGACGACCGTGGCGCCACACTCGGCGAAGACCTGGGCGGCGGCCGACTTGCCGGCGCCCGCGCCGCCGGTGAGGGCGACGCGGTAGCTAGCCATGGGCGGCGCGCAGATACAAAGTCGTGAGCGGCCAGCCATAGAACAGGGCGAGCCAGATCGCCGCGCACAGGAACGGACCGAAGGGCATGGGGGCCGAGCGTGCCTGGCGTCCCGTGAGGATGAGCGCGCCCCCGTAGAGGGCGCCGGTCAGGGAGGCAAACAACAGCACAAGCGGCAGCAGGGGCCAGCCAAGCCACGCCCCGCCGAGGGCAAACAGCTTGAAGTCGCCGTGGCCCATGCCCTCCTTGCCGGTGATCAGGCGGAACAGGTGAAACACCAGCCAGAGAAACATGTAGGCCACGGCGGCGCCCACGACCGCCGAGCCAAGCGATGCGTAGAGATCGGCGTGATTGACGAGCAGCCCGAGCCAGAGGAGCGGCAGGGTGATGGTGTCGGGCAGGATCTGCTCGCGCATGTCGATGAAGGTCAAGGCGATCAGCGCGGCGCTGAGCACGAACGCGAACCCGCCGCGCGCGCTCATCCCAAAGTGCGCGACCGAGGCGATGGCGGCCAGCGTCGTCAGCGCCTCTATCAGGAAGTATTGGCGCGGAATGGGCGCCTGACAGTGGCGGCAGTGGCCGCGCAGCAGCAGGTATCCGAAGAGCGGGATATTGTCGCGGATCTTGAGGGGCGCGCGGCACTGCGGGCAGTGGGACGCGGGCCAGGCGATATTGAAGGTCTCGGCGGCATCGGCCGCCGGCAGCGCCAGCGCCTCGCGACAGTCGCGCTCCCACTGGCGCTTCAGGATGATCGGCAGGCGGTAGACGAGCATGCTGAGAAAGCTTCCGATGACCGCGCCGAAGATGGCCACGAACAGATAGCCCACGACGGGGTCGGATGCGAACGGGGTGGCATTCATGGCGGTATGGTGGTCCGGGCTCTGTTTCGTCTCATGGAATCGGGGCCCGCGCGGCCTTGGCGCGCCCGCATGCGAAAGCGCGCCCCGGGTGTCGGGCGCGGGCCGTTGTCGGCGCGCGCCGCGCTATTCGTTGGTCACGCGCTCCACTTCCTCGAGGCTCGTGATGCCTTCACGCACCTTTTTCAGGCCCGATTGGCGCAAGTCGGCAATCCCGTCTTTCAGCGCCTGCTCGGCGATGTCGTTGGCGTTGCCGCCGTTCATGATGATTTGCCCGATCGCCGGGCTCACCGGCATGACCTGATAGATGCCGACGCGGCCCTTGTAGCCCCCGTTGCATTGATCGCAGCCCTCCGCCTCCGGGCCGAAGACCTTGAGGCCCGGGATATCCTCGGCGCGAAAGCCCGCCCGGCGCAGGGCGGCTTCCGGAAGCTCCAGGGGCTTGCGGCAGTGTATGCACAGTCGTCGCGCCAGGCGCTGGGCGATGATGAGATTGACCGCCGAGGCGATGTTGAAGGGGGGTACGCCCATGTTCACGAGCCGCCCGAGGGTCTGGGGGGCGTCATTGGTATGTAGGGTCGAGATCACCATATGGCCGGTCTGCGCGGCCTTGATCGCGATCTCCGCGGTCTCGAGATCGCGGATCTCGCCGACCATGATGATGTCGGGGTCCTGCCGCAGGAAGGCGCGTAGGGCGGTCGCGAAGGTCAGCTTGGCGCGCTCGTTGATGTTGACCTGATTGATGCCGGCAAGGTTGATTTCGACGGGGTCCTCGGCGGTCGAGATGTTGCGATCCGAGGTGTTCAGGATATTGAGCGCGGTATACAAGGTGACGGTCTTGCCGCTTCCGGTTGGCCCGGTGACGAGCACCATGCCGTAGGGTCGCTCGATCGCCTCCAGGTAGATGGCCTTCTGATCGGGTTCGAATCCGAGCTTGTCGACGCCAAGTGACGCCGATGCCGGATCGAGGAGGCGCATCACGACCTTTTCGCCAAACAGCGTCGGCAGGGTGCTGACCCGGAAATCGATCGCGCGCGTCTTCGATACGCGGATCTTCATGCGCCCGTCCTGCGGGACGCGGCGCTCGGAGATGTCGAGCCGCGCCAGGATCTTGACGCGCGCGGCGATGCGCGCGGCGAGCGCGATCGGCGGAGCGGCGACCTCCTGCAGGACGCCGTCGGTCCGAAATCGCACCCGGTAAGTCCGTTCGTAGGGCTCTATGTGGATGTCCGAGGCCCCGCGGTTGATGGCATCGAGCAGGATCTTATTGACGAAGCGGACGATGGGCTTGTCGCTGACGTCGTCTTCGGTCGCCGCGTCGTTGGTCTCGGCGGTCTCCCCGACGGTATTGATGTTCTCCAAGGACTCGCTCGCCGCCATGTCGGCCAGCGAGTCGTCGGTGTTGCTGAGGTTGCGGTCTATGAGCTGCCCAAGCTTGCCTTCCTCGACCAGCAGGGCCTCTGGGAGCAAGCCGGTATTGAATTTGATCTCGTCGAGCGCCGTCAGGTTGGTGGGGTCGGCCACGGCCACGAACAAACGGTTCCCGCGCTTGAAGATCGGGAGCACGCGGTGGCGCCTTATGAGCTTGGCGTCGACGAGCTTGATCGGGAAGGTCTCGTTGTCGAAGGCGCTGAGATCGAGCAAGGGGATGCCGAACTCCTCGGAGGCGACCTTGGCGATGGTCAGGGCATCGAGCTTCTTGCTCTCCACCAGCCGCGTCACGAACGAGACCTTGTTGGTCAGCGATTCGGCATTCAGGCGCTCGGCCTCGGCTGACGTCAATAGATGGTCGCGCACGAGGCGCGCCGCGAGCCCGGTCAACAATACGCCGTCATTTGCCATTGGATTGACTGTCGCCATGGGTACAGATTCACTTGCCCGATATCAGGTCGAGATGGTTATCATAGTAGCCAACTTGGCGTACTTAGCCAGCCCTTAATTCATCGGACGGGGCAACCCTTGACCGGATACGCGGTATAATTTAGACTAATTCTAAATCCACACCCACACGGAGCAAGACGATGAATCTCAAAGGTACCAAAACTCACGATAATCTCAAGGCCGCGTTCGCCGGCGTATCGCAGGCCAATCGGCGTTACCTCTATTTCGCCGCCAAGGCCGACGTTGAGGGCTACAATGACGTATCGGCGGTGTTTCGTTCCACCGCCGAAGGGGAGACCGGTCATGCCCACGGTCATCTCGAGTACATGGAGGCGGTCGGCGATCCGGCCACCGATTTGCCGATTGGCAGCACCGCGGACAACCTGAAGTCGGCCATTGCGGGCGAGACCCACGAGTACACGGACATGTACCCGGGCATGGCCAAGGCCGCGCGCAGCGAGGGATTTGACGAGATCGCCGACTGGTTCGAGACGCTCGCCAAGGCCGAGCGCTCGCATGCCAACCGGTTCCAAAAGGCGCTCGACGGCCTCGGTAAGTAGGCCCTTAAAATACGTCATGTGCGAAGCGGGCCGGCACTGTCGGCCCGTCTTCTTTCCGGGGAGGGGGGATGGAAAAGGAAGAGGACAAGGCCCTGGTCAATCGTGAGGGGAATCTCGAGGCCCCGACCCGGCACCCAATAGCCTGGCGCGATCCGCTCTTTACCGATCCCGCCGCCCTCGATGCCGAACTGACCCGGGTTTTTGATATCTGTCACGGTTGTCGCCGCTGCTTCAACCTCTGCCAGGCATTCCCCACGCTCTTTGATCTCATAGACAACTCCGCGGATATGGAGCTGAAGAGCGTCGATCATGCGGATTACGCGAGGGTCGTCGATCAGTGTTATCTGTGCGACATGTGCTACATGACGAAATGCCCGTACGTGCCGCCGCATCCCTGGAATGTGGATTTTCCGCACCTCATGCTGCGCGCGAAGACCGCGAAGTTCCGCGCGGGCAAGACGCGCCTGCGCGATCGTGTCCTGACCAGCACCGATGCGGTCGGGAGGCTCGCGGGTATCCCGGTTGTCACGCCGGTGGTCAACGCCGCCAACCGCAACGGCGCGGCGCGCGCCCTGTTGCAGTCCGCGCTCGGCGTGGACGCGCGCGCGCGGCTGCCGGCCTATCACAGCCGTACCTTCCATAAGAGCTGGCAATCCGCGTCCCTGACCCCCGAACCGACCCCCGAGACGCGCGGGCGCGTGATCGTATTCGCGACATGCTTTGGCAACTACAACGAACCCGACCTTGTCACCGATCTCGCGCGCGTACTGGAGCACAATGGGATCGGCGTGCGCCTCTACGCCTCGGAGCGGT
>DAHWGZ010000179.1 GCA_027335965.1 Acidiferrobacter sp. | reverse complement strand
TCGAGGCGTACCGAGGCGTAGAACTTGAGGGCATTACCCCCGGTCGTGGTCTCGGGGTTGCCGAACATCACCCCGATCTTCATGCGGATCTGGTTGATGAAGATCACGAGCGTGTTCGAGCGCTTGATATTGCCCGTGAGCTTGCGCAGGGCCTGCGACATGAGCCGCGCCTGCAAACCGACATGCGAATCACCCATCTCACCCTCGATCTCGGCCTTGGGCGTCAGCGCCGCGACCGAGTCGACGACCACCACATCCACGCCGCCGGAGCGCACCAGCATGTCGGTGATCTCGAGCGCCTGCTCGCCCGAGTCGGGCTGCGATACCAGCAGGTCATCGACGTTCACCCCCAGGCGCTTGGCGTAGGTGGGGTCGAGGGCATGCTCGGCATCGATGAACGCCGCCGTGCCCCCGGCCTTTTGCGCCTGGGCCACGACATGCAGGGTCAGGGTGGTCTTGCCGGAAGACTCCGGGCCGTAGATCTCGACCACCCGTCCGCGCGGCAGGCCGCCGATGCCGAGCGCCATGTCGAGCCCGAGCGATCCGGTGGGCACGGCCGCGATCGCTGGCGCCTCGCCGGCGTCGCCGAGGCGCATGACAGAACCCTTCCCGAACTGCTTTTCGATCTGACCGAGAGCGGCGCTCAAGGCCTTGCCCTTGTTGACATCCATTCCGTTACCCCCGCGAATCGCGCAAGGGGGCGATTATCTCATAAAGCATTGTTTGGGACCTAGCCGGGGAAAACCCTGTCCAGCCAACCCTGAAGGCCGTTTAAGGCCGCCACCACCGCCTGCGCGCGCACCGCCGCGCGGCCCCCGCCGAACCGATGGGTCTCGGCGCGTTCCCAGCCATCCGCGACCCAGCCGATCGCCACCGTCCCCACGGGACACTCTGGGGTCCCGCCGGCGGGCCCGGCGATCCCGGTGATGCCGACGGCGATGTCGGCGCCACTCACGCCAAGCGCCCCGCGCGCCATCGCCAAGGCCGTCGCCTCGCTGACGATGGTCCCGGCGCCCAGGCGCTCCCAGGGCACACCGAGCACCTTGTGCTTGGCCTCCGGCGCATAGGTGACGAATCCGTAGCCAAACCAGGCCGAGCTGCCGGAGATATCGGTCAAGGCCGCGGCGAGCAGCCCCCCGGTGCAGGACTCGGCGACGGTCACCGTCCGCCTCGCGGCGACGAGTCGCGCGCCGACCGCCGCCGCCAGGGCCTGGATCAAGGCGTGCCGCTTGCCAGCCATAAGCCTCCGTGCACCAGGAGCGCGGCATAGAGACCGGCCAGCACATCATCGAGCATGATGCCATAGCCGCCCGGCAGGGCCTCGAGGCGCGCGATCGGAAACGGCTTTACGATATCAAACAGCCGGAACAGGCCAAAGGCCGCCGCGAACCACAGGATCTGGTGCGGGACCGCAAACAGCGCCACGCCCATCCCCGCGATCTCGTCCCACACCACCATCGGCGGGTCTTGCCGCCCGAGGACCCGGGCCGCGCGCGCCGTGACCGGCACGCCGATCACGATCGCGGCGACGAGCCCTGCGGCATAGAGCCAAAGCCCCCACAACCCGGCCGGCCACCACAACGCGAGCGCGACAAGCGAACCCATGGTGCCCGGGGCGCGTGGGGACCAGCCCACCCCGAGCCCGGTCGCCCACCACACGCTAAGGCGATCCCGGCTCATCGAAATGGTTGTAGCCGGCGCGCGATGGCGTATAGACGCCCTCGCCGTCATGCAGGTCAAGCCCCGCGCCGGCGACGATCTCGCCGATATCCCGCACGCCGCATGGCAGGCGCGAGGCGATCCCGGCCAAGGCCTGCACACGCGCCGGCGGCACCGTAAAGCACAGCTCGTAATCATCCCCGAAGACCAGCGCGGGATCGTGGCCCACGGCCGGCAAGGCGGCCTCGTAGGCCTCGGACAAGGGCAGCCGGCGGATATCGAGCCTCGCGCCCACGCCGCTTGCCTTCAGCACATGACCGAGATCGGCAACCAGACCATCGGAGATGTCGATCGCCGCCGAAGCGATGCCGACCAAGGCCTGTCCCTCCTGGATCCGCGGCCACGGGCGGTCGAGCCGCTCAAGCACCGATTCCCGGAACGGAGACGGCAGCGGCAGACGCCCGGCGCGCAGCAGAAAGCCGAGCGCCGCCTCCCCCAGCAGGCCCGAGACATAGACCCGGTCGCCCGGCCGCGCCCCGTCACGCCGCAGCGCCGTCCCCGGCGCCACGGTCCCAAGCGCGGTGATGGTCACCGCGAGCGGTCCGCGCACGGTATCGCCGCCGATCAAGTCGAGACCCACGGCATCGGCGAGCGCGAAGAGGCCGTCGCGGAAGCCCGCGAGCCACTCGGGATCGGCGACCGGCAAGGCCAGGTTCAAGAGGAATGCCAGCGGACGCGCGCCCATGGCCGCAAGATCGCTCACGTTCACGGCCAGCGCCTTGTAGCCGATGTCGAAGGCCGGCGCCGAGCGCGGGAAGTGCACGCCCTCGATCAAGGTGTCGGTGGTCACGGCGAGCGTGCTCGTAGCCCCCGCCAGGGCGAGCAGGGCGGCATCATCGCCGATCCCCAGGGCCACCTCCGCGCGACGCGGCGGGCGTGTAAAGAACCGTTCTATGAGGCGGAATTCATCCACTCAACGGCGCCCCCCGGGGGCGCGCACGACCTTGGCCACGCCATCGAGCACGGCGTTGACGAATTTGTGGCCGGCCTCGCCCCCATAACACTTGGCGAGTTCCACCGCTTCATTCAAGACGATGCGCGGGCCGATCTCGAGGCGATAGCAGAGCTCGTAGGCGCCGATGCGCAGGATGGCGCGCTCCACGGGATCGACCTCGCCGATGGCGCGATCGAGGTGCGCGCCGAGCAGCCCGTCGAGTTCCTCCACATGCACCGGCACCTCGCGGATCAGTTCCGCGAAATAGGCCTCGTCGACACCACCGGTGCTTTCCGGGTCGCGCAGGAACAGGCGGCCTATGTCATGGGGGGGCTGGGCGGTCAGCTGCCATTGGTACAGGGCCTGCAGCGCCTGCCCGCGGGCGCGCGAGCGCGCCCCGCTCATGAGTGCCGGAGGCGGCGCAGGACGTCGACCATCTCCAGGATCGACAAGGCGGCCTCGGCCCCCTTATTGCCGGCCTTGGCCCCCGAGCGGTCTATCGCCTGGGCGACGGTATCGGTGGTCAACACGCCCAAGGCCACCGGCACGCCGGTCTTCAGGCCCACCTGCGCCAGCCCCTTCACGCATTCCCCGGCGACGAACTCGAAGTGGGGCGTGGCGCCGCGAATGACGGCGCCCAGGGCCACGATGCCCTCGTGGAGGCCGGACTCCGCCATGGCTTGGACGGCCAGCGGCAGCTCGAAGGCCCCGGGTACGCGCGCCACGGTAATGGACTCGGGCGCGGCCCCATGACGGCGCAGGGTATCGAGCGCCCCCTCCAGGAGGCGCTCGCCCACGAAGGCATTGAAACGCGCGAGGACGATGCCAAAGCGCGCCTCTCCCGCCACCAGCGACCCGTCGATCACTCGCTCGCTACTCATTCCTTCCCCCCCCTGGGTGTCACGTATTCCACGACCTCCAAATGAAACCCGGCGAGACCCGGCGTCTTGCGCGGGTGTCCCAGGACCTGCATCTTGCGCACGCCGAGATCCAAAAGGATCTGGCTGCC
>DAHWGZ010000178.1 GCA_027335965.1 Acidiferrobacter sp. | reverse complement strand
ACACCGCAGGCGAATCGGTGTTGGCATGCCAGGGCGAGGATGCGCAGACCATCGAAATCACCCGACCTCGCGGTCGCTGATGCCTTGACCTCAATGCCTGCGATGAGGCCCTCGTCGCGCTCCAAGTGATCCGCTTGAGCGTACTCGCATACCAGGGCGGCAATGTGGCCACGAGGAACAGCTGCTATAGAGCAGTACAGTGGCGCCGCGGAAGACCGGTAGACCCATGCCGCCTATGGCCCGCGAGATGGTCGCGGGGGGCGATGCGCGACTCGGTCGACGCGTGGGGCCTTTATGAGGATCGGGGGTGGATGGGGATGACGGGGCGGCCGCGGACGAGGCTTGTGTCCAGGACCTCGGGCTGCAGGGTCACGTGATCGATGTCGAAGCGCTCGCGCAGGAGGTCCTGCATGATGGCCAGGAGCCCCCGCCAATGATCGAGGTCGTCCACCACCACGTGCGCGGACAGCGCCATGGTCCCGGACGACAGGGTCCAGATGTGCAGATCGTGCACGGATATCGTGCCCGGGACCTCGGCCAGCGCGCGGCCCACGGCGCGCAGGTCGAGATGGCTCGGCACGCCTTCCATGAGCACGTTCAGGGTCTCGCGCAAGAGCTGCACGGTCGAGTACAGGATGAGCCCGGAGATCACGAGCGACAGGATCGGGTCGATCGGGTCCCAGCCCGGGAAGTATACCACCGCGCCCGCCACCAGCGCCGCCGCCGACCCCAGCAGATCCCCCAGCACGTGGAGGATGGCGCTGCGCGTGTTCAGCGTATGGCGCTCGCGGCTCAGGGCATAGACCACGCCGCCGTTCATGAGGATGCCGAGCGCGGCCACCGCCATGACCGCCCCGCCGGCCACCGGCTCGGGGTGCTGGAGGCGGCGAACGGCGGCGATCACGATCGCGGTCACGACCGCGAGCAGCACGAGGCCGTTCACGAAGGCGACGATGATCTCGGTGCGCGCAAAGCCGTAGGAGTGGCGCGCCGACGGCGGCCTGCGCCCCATCCACACCGCAAACAACGACAGGGCGAGCGCGAGCGTGTCCGACAGCATGTGGCCGGCGTCGCTCAAGAGCGCGAGCGAGTGGGCCATGAGCCCGGTGCCGGCCTCGATCACCGCGAAGGCCGCGGTCAGCGCGAGCGACATCCACAGGCCGCGCCCCTCGCGCGCGACCTCATGTCCGTGATCATGGGCCTCGTGGTGATGACCGTGCCCATGGTGCGCGTGGAGGCCGCTCATGGCGATGGCACGGGATCCCGGGCGTACTCGAAGGCATCATGATAGAAGGCCTCATCGGGCAGCCCGCGCGCGGCGAGCGCCTCCTTGGCCGCCTCGATCATGCGCGGCGGGCCGCTGCCATAGACCTCGAAGCCCGAGAGGTCGGGCCAGTCGGCGGCGACTGCCTCCTGGACATAGCCCGTGCGCCCCTCCCACGCATCCCCGGAACCGGGCCGCGACAGCACCGGGGTGTAACGGATATGCGCGTGCGTGCGCGCCCATTCGAGCGCGAGATCGTGGAGATAGAGGTCGGCGCGCGTGCGCGCCCCCCAATAGAGGTGCAAGGGCCGGTCGCCCCCCTCGGTCATGCTCTGCTCGACGATCGCCTTGATCGGCGCAAAGCCGGTGCCGGCGGCCATGAGGATCACGGGTTTGTCGGAATCGTGGCGCAGGAAGAAGGTGCCAAGCGGCCCCTCGAAGCGCAGCAGCGCGCGCTCCTGCATGACATTGAAGACATGCCCCGAGAACAGTCCGCCCGGGACATGGCGGATGTGCAGCTCCAGGAATTCGTCGGCCGCCGGGCTGTTGGCGATCGAGAAGCCGCGGCGGCGGCCATCCTTCAAAAGGATATCGATATATTGGCCGGCCAGATACTGAAGCCGCTCGTTTTGCGGGAGCTTCAGAAAGAGCCGCATGACATCCGGGGCAAGCTTCTCCATGCGCGCCACGCGGCACGGCAAGGTCTTTATGACGATGTCCTTCGCCACTCCGATCTCGCGCGCCTCGATCACCACCGGGCCATCGCCCTCGGGGAGCGCGCGGCAAAAGAGCGCGAGCCCGGCGGCCTTATCGGCCTCGCTCAAGGCCTTGGCTTCGTAGGACCGATGGCTCACGGTGCCGGACAGCACGCGTCCCTTGCAGGTGCCGCACGCGCCGTTGCGACAGCTATAGGGCAGATGGAAGCCTTCGCGCACGGCGGCCTCGAGCAGCGTCTCTCCCGGGGCGGTGTCGAACTCGTGACCGCTTGGCTCGATTCGGACTTTCACAGACATTGATCCCATGGCAACGAAACCGTATTGTCGCCAAAAGCGCGTGACGGCGAAAGAGCGATCGCACCGAAACATGCCCGCGAAGCGCCGAAATGCCACTCGTCGGCACGCGGATGCGCCGCGCGCGCTCCGTTGACAAAAAGCCGCCCTCGGCCTTTAATGCCGCCTATGCCAAGCGGGACCCAGGTGAGATCATGAGCAATCCCGAGGTCCTCGTCGAGACCGACGCGGTCACGCGCTTCTATGGGCGCAACGCGGCCGTGTCGGACATGAGTTTTGTGATACGTCGCGGTGAAGTGCTGGGCTTTCTCGGCCCCAACGGCGCCGGCAAGACCACCACCATGCAGATGCTGAGCGGCAATCTCGCGCCGTCGTCGGGGCGGGTCCTGATCGCCGGCCACGACATGCGCGAGGCCCCCGAGCGCGCCAAGGCGCATCTAGGCTACCTGCCGGAATACCCGCCCTTGTACCGGGAGTTCACGGTCGATGAGTACCTCGACTACGCGGCGGCGCTGCGTCGCATTCCGCGCAAGGCGCGACGCGACGCGCGCGAGCGCGCCAAGGCGCGTTGCGGGCTCAGCGATGTCGGAGGAAGGCTCAGCGCGAATTTGTCGAAGGGCTTTCAGCAGCGCGTGGGGCTTGCGCAGGCCATCATCCACGATCCGGACGTGGTCATACTCGACGAGCCGACCGTGGGCCTCGACCCCATCCAGATCCGCGAGGTGCGCGCGCTCATCCGCGAACTCGGCCGCGAACACGCGGTCATTCTTTCGACGCACATCTTGCCGGAGGTGCAGGCGAGCTGCGACCGCGTGCAGATCATCCATAAGGGCCGGCTGGTGCTAAGCGAGGACATCGACACGCTCATGGCGCGCGTGGAGTCTCAGGCTCTCATCGCCGCGTTTCGCAAGACCCCGGACGTGGATGCCATCGGCAAGCTCGCCGGGGTGCGCGCGGTGACGACGGAAGAAGGCGGCCGCGTGCGCATCCTTCATGAGCCAGGCATCGATCCGACCGACGCCATCGCGCGGCTCGCCCTCGAGCGGGACTGGGGGCTGCGCGAGATCAATCACGAGCATTCCACGCTTGAATCGATATTCGTGGAATTGACAGGCGAATCGCCGGAGGCGGCATGATACGCACCATCGCCTGGCGCGAGTGGCGTGCGCTGTTTTTGTCGCCGCTTGCCTTCGTCATCCTCGGGGTCACGCAGATCATACTGGCGCGATTGTTCCTTGCGCATGTGAATCTGTTTCTCATGCTGGAGGGGCGGCTCACCACGCTGCCGAACGCGCCCGGCCTCACGACGCTTGTCGCCACCCCCTTGCTCGGCAACGCCGGCGTCCTGCTTTTGCTCATCACGCCGCTTGCCACCATGCGGCTTATCGCCGAAGA
>DAHWGZ010000177.1 GCA_027335965.1 Acidiferrobacter sp. | reverse complement strand
CCGGCGGGCAATTGCATCACATCGTCAAACTCTCGGTGTTTCTCACGGATCTCGCGCATTTCCCGCTGGTGAACGAGGTCATGAACGAGCGTTTCAAGCCCCCCTATCCGGCGCGTTCGGCGATCGGGGTCGCGGCGCTGCCGCGCGGCGCCCTAGTCGAGATGGATGCCATCCTCGATCTCGGCTAGCGCGGCGGCCCCAGGTCCCTGTGAGCGGCCGGTCACGGCGCTTGCGGGCATAGGGCCGGCGTCGGCCGAGCGCCTCGCGCGCCTCGAGATCCGCACCGTGGGCGATCTCGTGTTTCATCTCCCCCTGCGCTACGAGGACCGTACCCAGGTCCTGCCCATACGACGGGTGGCGATCGGGCAGTCGGCGCTGATCGAGGGCGAGATCGTGGCCGCGACGGTGGTCGGCCGCGCGCGCCCCTCGCTCGTTTGCGACCTGGCCGATGACAGCGGGCGCATGGGCATGCGCTTCTTTCATTTTTCTCCCATACAGCGCCGCAGGCTTGTCGCCGGCACGCGCGTGAGCGTCTACGGCGAGTTGCGCCTGGGTCCCCAGGGCCCGGAGATGGTGCACCCGGAGTACCGTTGTTTCGGCGAGGGGAGCTTGCGGGAGGAGGTCCTGACGCCGGTCTACCCGACCACCGAGGGGCTCAGCACGAAGGCCCTGCGGCGCGCGGTGCGCGCGGCGCTCCTGCTGGCCCTGCCGACCCTGACGGAATATCTGTCCGAGGCCCAGTGCCCGCCCGGACCTACGCTCGGCGAGGCGCTGCGACTCCTGCATGGCCCGCCCGCCGGCTGCGACCTCGGCCCGGCGCGCGCCGTGCTCGCGTTCGAGGAACTCGTGACCCATCACGCCCATCTCCTCACCCTGCGCCACGCCAAGGGGCGTGTAGTCGGCCCCCGGTGCCGCGTGCCAGGAGAGCTTCTCACGCGACTCCTGGAGGTCCTGCCGTTTGCGCCCACCACCGCCCAGACGACCGTCGTGGGCGAGATCCGCCGCGATCTCGAAAGCGGCCGGCCCATGCGCCGCATCCTGCAAGGCGATGTCGGTTCCGGCAAGACGCTGGTGGCGGCGCTCGCCGCGCTTGTCGTCATCGAGGCCGGCTTCCAGGTCGCGATCATGGCCCCGACGGAGCTCCTCGCGCGTCAGCACATGGAGACCTTCGGGGCCTGGCTGCGGCCCTTGGGCATCGAGCCGCTTGGCCTCATGCGCCTGGGCGCCGGGGCCGAGGCCCGCCGCGCCCAGGCGCGCGATCGCAAGACGCGGCTTGTCATCGGCACCCAGGCGATGTTTCAGGAGGCGGTGGATTTCGCGCGCCTGGGCCTTGTGATCATCGATGAGCAGCACCGCTTCGGGGTCCACGAACGCCAGGCCTTGACCGCCAAGGGGCGCTCGGGGGCGCAGCGCGCGCACCTGCTCGCCATGAGCGCCACTCCCATCCCGCGCACGCTCGCGCAAAGCGTGTACGCGGATCTCGATCTGTCGGTGCTCGATGAGCGCCCGCCGGGGCGCGTCCCGGTCACCACCGTGGCGCTTGCCGAGACCCGCCGCGACGACGTCGTGGCGCGCGTGCGCGCGGCGTGCCTCGGGGGCGCCAAGGCCTATTGGGTGTGCGCGCTCATCGAGGAGGGCGAGCAGGACCTGAAGGCCGCCGCCGCCCTCCATGCCGAACTCGCGCGCGCGCTCCCCGGGATCAACGTGGGCCTCATCCATGGACGCATGAGGGCCGCCGACAAGGACCGCGCCATGGAGGACTTCGCGCGCGGGCCGGTGCAGGTGCTGGTGGCCACCACCGTGATCGAGGTCGGCGTCGACGTCCCGACCGCGAGCCTGCTCGTCATCGAGAATGCCGAGCGCATGGGGCTTGCCCAGCTCCATCAGCTCCGCGGGCGCATCGGCCGCGGCGGCCTGCCCGGGCATTGCGTGCTGCTCTACAAGCCGCCGCTGGGCGATATGGCGCGTGCGCGCATCGCCTGCCTGCGCGAGACCGACGACGGTTTTGTCATCGCCCGGCGGGACCTGGAGCTGCGCGGCGCGGGCGAGGTGTTCGGGGCTCGCCAGACCGGTCTCCCGGGCTTTCGCGTGGCCGACCTCATCCGCGACGAGGCGATGCTGCCCGCGGTTGCCAAGATCGCGGCCGCCTTGGTTCAGGGCGACCCCGCCCCATTGCTGGGCCTGCGTAAGCGCTGGTTGCGCGAGCGCCATGAACTCGGGTCGGCGTAATCGATTACCAAATGTCTTGCCCTATCGCGCACCGGAGCACGGCATGATTTCGAGCCGGGGCGTGTTACACGGTTTCCCAGCAGAATTAGCGTGTGCTGCGGTTCTGGTATGAGCAATCCCTAGATCTTCCAACGAGGCCGAAGTGGAGCGCCAGGCGTAAAGGCCGGCGCGACATCCAGGGTCCGGCCGACCAGACATGGTGACGATGTCTCGGCGAGAGGGCGTCGGTCCTTCCCGGTCGGACCCGGATACGGGGGCGCGAGGGCACCAGCCTTCCACCGTCAGAATGCAAACCGGGCTTTGCCGGTTTTGCGGTTTGCATCGGGGGACCGCGACCGGCTCCCGAGGGTGACAGGGTGAGCTGCGCCAAATAGGGCAACAGATATCCGCTTACTTCACTTAGTCTGGCTAGGCCTACAGAAAAGATTTCCCTTGGCATTCAAGCCTTTTCGCGAAAATCCGGTGGCTGCGTTCTGACTACACCACCAGCTGGTCGACCAGATCCATGGCGCGCCGCTGAAGCGGGTTCGATTGCGTCGTCACGGTAAAGGTCGGGGCGCCCTCTTCGGCGGAGGTGCAGCACGTGTTGCGCACGATGGTGGCGAGCTCTGTGAGAAGTGTGTGGAAGCTGTGGATGGGGGTGCCGTCCTCGTGGTGTCGGCGCGCGACCTTCGCTTTGGCCTCCGCCGAGCGTTGGGCGGGCGCCACCGGGTCCCGGGTGGCCTTGGCGGCTTGGTCCTCGTCGGCGAAGAGCAGTGGGCGCCAGGCCTCCTTCAGATGCCACTCGACGTAGTAGGCGAGCATGCAGAGGAAGATGTGGGCGCGGACACGATCGCTCAAGCGATGGTGGATGGGACGGACCTTGAGGTCGACGGTCTTCAGTGAGCGAAACGCCCGCTCGACCTGTGAGAGCGATTTGTAGTGGCGCACACAGCTCGCGCTGTCCAGGCGCTCAGGGCTTACCGAGGTGCGGATGATATAAATGCCATCGAGCGCCGCCTCCGCGGCGATGGCGTCAGCCTTGCGCGCGAAGGCTAGAGTCGTGTCGGTGATGGTGAGGGTGAAGTGCTTGGCCATCTTGTAACGGTTCACGACACGCCCCACCGCAAGGCCAATCTTGTCCTGCCCCGTGAGGCGTCCGGCCGCGACGCGGGTGGCGATCTGGGTCAGACCGTCTTCGGTGGCCTGTAAGAGCTCGGCGCGCTTATGCGCCCGCAGGCTCGCCAATTGCGGATTGCGGCAGGCGATGAGCCGCTCCCCAGGATAGTCGGAGTGGGTGATCTCGCAGAGGTTGGTCTCATCAACCGGCCATGCCCCCACACAGAGGGGGTTGTCCACAGCCGACACGGAGGGAATCGACCCCGACAGCGGGGCGGCCGACACGGAAGAAAGTGTCCTTTCGCCGCGTTAGTCCACAAAGGCGGTATACTCACTACCATGTTGGTGCGAGAAGAAATCGTCGCGGC
>DAHWGZ010000176.1 GCA_027335965.1 Acidiferrobacter sp. | reverse complement strand
GCGCGTGTAATGGCGCACCACCTGAAGCTCCGAGACCTGCGGCAAGGCGGGTGGAGCGCGCCGCAGGAGCGCAGGCGGGATATCAGCCGGCGGTGCCAACGGACGCGGCATCTGCGGTGCGTTGACGCGCCCCGGGGCGCCGCGCTCGAAGATCAGCACGCGCGGATCACTTGGCGGCGGCGATGGCCGCCGCGTAGTCCGGCTCTTGACCGATCTCGGGGACGAGTTCCGCGTGGAGGATCTTGTCCTCGGCATCGAGCACGACCACCGCGCGCGCGGTAATGCCGGCGAGCGGCCCGTCCTGGATCAGAACCCCGTAGTCGCGCGCGAAATGGCGATCGCGCATCATCGACAACGGGACCACGTGCGTCGCCTCGGCCGAGCAAAAGCGCGCCTGCGCGAACGGGAGATCGGACGACACCACCAGCACCACGGTGCCCCGGTCCTTGGCGGCGTATTCATCGAAACGCCGCGTGCTGACCGCGCACACCGGCGTATCGAGGCTCGGAACGATGTTGATGATCTTTTTCTTGCCCTTGAAATCCGCAAGCCCGACATCGGCGAGCGAGCCGTTGACAAGCTTGAAGTCCGGGGCCTTGGCGCCAACCTTGGGAAGATCGCCGGAGGTCGTGCATGGCGTGCCTTTGAGAGTTATCTTGGCCATTTCTAGGGGCTCCTTGGGTTGTCATCCTTGTAAGCGCACGGCGGGTCGAGCCGGCGCCTGCTTACGATACGCTCCAGATGGTGCGCGTAGTGCGCGATGTCGGCCTCGGTCTTCGTTTCCGTGGCGCACACCAGCAGGCCGTCTGCGAGCGCCGGGTAAAAATCCCCCAGCGCGCAGCCCCCGATGATACCCTGCGCCTCGAGCGCGCGCAGGACCTCGGGCACCGGCACCGGAAGCCTCAAAACCACTTCGTGGAAAAACGGCGTGTCGGGGAACGCCGCGCGCACGCCGGGTATGGCCGTCAGGCGCGCGCGCAGGGCCGCGGTATTGGCGTGCGAGGCTCCCGCGACGCGTCTTAGGCCCTCGGGCCCGAGCAACGCCATGTGCACCGTGGCGGCCGTCACCAGCAGGCCTTGATTGGTACAGATGTTGGAGGTCGCCCGGGAGCGGCGTATGTGCTGCTCGCGCGCCTGCAAGGTGAGGGTGTAGGCATCCGCGCCGGCCACGTCCACGGTGCGCCCGACGATGCGCCCCGGCATCTGCCGGACATGCTCGCGCCGGCATGCCATGAACCCGAAATAGGGGCCGCCCGACGACAAGGGGGCGCCGAGCGGTTGGCCCTCGCCTATGGCGATGTCGCAGCCTGGTCCCCATTCGCCCGGGGGGGCGAGCAGCGCGCAGGCGACGGGATTGACGAGCCCGATGGCAAGCGCCCCGGCCGCGCGCGCCGACGTCGCCATGGCATGGACGTCCTCCAGGCACCCGAGAAAATTCGGCTGGGGGATGACGAGCCCGGCGGCCCCTTCGAGGCCGTGCAAAAGCCCCTCGGCATCGGTGGTGCCGGCGGCATTCATGGGCACGAGATCGATGGTGATCGACTGGGCCGAGACGATGGTCTGCACGACCTTGCGGTACAAGGGGTGCACGGTCTCCGGAATCAGCACGCGCCGCGACCGGCCATGCAGCCGCACGGCCATGAGCACGGCCTCGGCCAAGGCCGAGGCGCCGTCATAGAGGCTTGCATTGGCGCAATCGAGACCGACGAGGCCCGCGATCATCGTCTGGAATTCGTAGAGGAGCTGGAGCGTGCCTTGGCTGGCCTCGGCCTGATAGGGCGTATAGGCGGTATAAAACTCGCCACGGCCCGCTATCTCCCAGACCGCCGCGGGGATATGGTGCTCATAAGCCCCGGCGCCCACGAAGGTCAGAAACTCGCCATCGGCGGCGGCGCGCTCGCGCATGAGCCGGCCGATCTCATGCTCGGTCAGGGCCTCGGGCACGCCCGCGAGCGGTCCCGAGCGCAGGCGCGACGGGATCTCGTCGAACAGGTCGTCGAGCGACCGGGCGCCGATGGTCTCAAGCATGGCGGCGGTCTCGGCCGCGGTATGGGGAATGAATGGCATGATCTAGGTTTCGGACGCGAGCAGGGTCTCGTAGGCGGAGGCGTCGAGCAGGGCATGGGCGGCGCCGGGATCGGCGGGCTTGATCTTGAAGAGCCAGCCGTTTCCATAAGGGTCGGTGTTGAGCGTCTCGGGGGCGCTGGCAAGCGCCTCGTTTATGGCCGTCACCTCGCCCGCCACCGGCGCATACACGTCCGAGGCGGCCTTGACGGATTCGACCACCGCGCACTCCTTGCCGGCATCCAACCGCGTCCCGGGCTTGGGCAGCTCCACGAACACCATGTCACCCATCAGATCCTGAGCGTGGTCGCTAATGCCGACGACCAGCAGCGCGCCTTCTTCGCGCACCCACTCGTGGCTCTTGGTGTAATGCAAATCCCCTGGTACCTTGCTCATCTCTCCTCTCCTCAAAGATCGATCAGTGCCCGCCCCTGGCGCACGAATGGCGGCGTGACCAGGCGCGCCTCCAGGACCTGTCCGGAGCGGCCGATGAGCTCACAGGCATCCCCGTCGGCGGCCGCCGCCGGCACGCGCACGAGCCCGATGCCGCGCGCGAGCGACGGCGAGAAGCTGCCGCTCGTCACCGTGCCCCGGCCCCACGGGCCCTGCAGATCCTGGCCGTCGCGCACGACCCCGGGGACGCGCAACAAAAGTCCCGTGAGTCTACGCGTGACGCCCTGCCCGCGCTGCCGCAAAAGGGCGGAACGTCCGATGAACTCGCGCTCGGCGGCGAGGCTCACGGTCCACGCCAGGCCCGA
Organism: Acidiferrobacter sp.; assembly: GCA_027335965.1. The sequence continues at coordinate 883 of DAHWGZ010000176.1, read as the reverse complement.
CTCGAGCGGCGATACCGTGGCGTCCATGTCGTGCCCGTAAAGGTTCATGCCGGCCTCCAGGCGCAGGGTGTCGCGCGCCCCGAGGCCGGCTGGCACGACCCCGTGATCGCTAAACCGCCGCCACAGGTCCGCCACCGCGCGCGTGTCGACGAGCATCTCGAAGCCCGCCTCTCCCGTGTAACCGGTGCGCGCCAGGAACATGTCGCCGATGAACGCGCCGTGAAAGGGCTTCAGGCGCGCCAGCGTGGCGTACGCCTCGTCCCCCAGGACCCGCGACGCCGCCTCGTCGGCGCGCGGCCCCTGCACGGCGATCATGGCCAGATCCGGGCGCGGCGCGATGTCAACGCCAAAACGCCCGGCATGCGCGCGCAGCCAGGCGATGTCGCCCTCCGCGGGTCCGGCGTTGACCACCAGCCGAAACCAGTCGGGCGCCAGGAAATAGACGATCAGGTCATCGAGGACCCCGCCCTGCTCGTTCAGGAGGCAGCCGTAAAGCGCCTTTCCCGGGGTGGTGAGCTTGTCGACATCGTTGGCGAGCATGTAGCGGAGATAGGCGCGGGCATCGCCGCCACGGACCTCCACGGCGCGCATGTGCGAGACATCGAAGATTCCGGCCTGCTGGCGTACGGCGTGATGCTCGGCGACCTGCGATCCATAATGGAGGGGCATGTCCCAACCGCCGAAATCCACCATGCGGGCGCCGGCCTTGACATGCTCTTCATAAAGCGGGGTACGGTGACCCATGAGAGATCTCGCGTTCGATTCACACGAACTCGCGCCCCTAGGCGGCGAGCCTATCCATAGTCACCCCTCTGTCCCACGACCTGAGAGCTTGTGCCCCTTCGGTGGACTGTCGCGCAGTCTCTCTCCAGAGTCGACGGTA
>DAHWGZ010000175.1 GCA_027335965.1 Acidiferrobacter sp. | reverse complement strand
TCACCCAGACCCTGAGCCGCTGTCAGGGCCGGCGCGCGGCGGGGCAGCCGCCGCGCCTGCATTTCGTGAACATCTCGACCGCGCTCTTGTGCGCGCCGGACCGCCTCGCGCGTCTTGCCGGGGTGGTGGCCGCGTGCGGGACGCCGATCGCCACGGACGATCCGCGGCTGCGCTCGCTCGTGGTGGAGATCACCGAGCGCGAGCCCATCCCGCAGCTTGCGGTGCTGGCGGGCAGGCTGCACCCGCTGCTCGCCGCCGGCGTGCGGTTGGCGCTCGATGATTTCGGCAGCGGCTACTCCTCGTTTCTGTATCTCGCGGACCTCCCCATCTCCTTTCTCAAGATCGAGCGGGCCTTGGTCGCCCGCGCCGGGCAGGATGCGCGCATCGACGCCATGATTCAGAGCATCGTGCGCCTTGCGGGCGATCTGGGCATCACCACCATCGCCGAGGGCATAGAGTCGGCGGCGAGCGCCCGCGCGGTGGCGGCCCTGGGCGTGTCGTGGGGGCAGGGTTATCACTTCGGGCGGCCGGAATGCAGGTGACGAAGGGCGCGGCGCACGACTGAAGAGACCGGCCGGTTGCCGAAAGACAGGTCACGGGCGATCTGCCGCCAGGGATCATCCGTGGCGGGGCGCAACCAGCGCCCAACGCGGCTTTGACGAATGCCGCCCGGACTTGTCCGGGGCTTGCTCATGGGCCGCCCCGCCTCAGCTCGTGAGGTGCCGATAGATGTCCGATATCTTCAAGGGAAGCTTGCGCACGTCATCGATCTGCGCGTAGTTGGCGGCGCCGTACATGTGCGGCAGGTAGTCGCGCGCGTCGGTGTCGATGGTGATGCAAAAGGCGTGGATGTCGTCGCGCTTGGCCTCGAGCAGCGCCTGACGCGTGTCCTCTATCCCGTAGTCGCCCCGGTAGCCGTCATAATCATCGGGCTTGCCGTCCGACAGGGTGATGAGGAGCTTGGTGCGCGCCTCCACGCCGTTTAGCAGGCCGCAGAGGTGACGGATCGCAACCCCCATGCGGGTATAGTCCTGGGGCTTCATGCCGGTGATGCGCGCGCGGACCATATCGTCATAGGGGTCTTCGAAACGCTTCACGCGATACATCTCGCAGCGCTTGCGCGTGATCCCCGAGAACCCGTAAATGGCGTAACGGTCCCCGAGGATCTCCAGGGCCTCGCACAGCAGTACCAGCGACTCGCGTTCGGCGTCATTGATCCAGCCCTTCGTCGACCCGCTCATGTCGACCATGAACATGACCGCGATATTGCGCGCGAAACGGCGGTTACGCAGAAACAGCCCGTCGGGGAGTTCGCGGCCCGAACGCAGATCCGCAAACCCCTGGACCAAGGCGTCGAAGTCGACGTCGTCACCGTGCTTCTGGCGCCTTTGGGTGGCGTGCTCTCCGCGCAGCGCCTCGAACGTCTTGCGTAGCCGCGCGGCAAGCCCGGCATATTTCCGCAAGGTCTCCGCGACAAACGGTTCGTTTATGGGATGGACATCGAGCTCGCGCAAGACGCACCACTCCTTGCGGTAATGCTGGCGCTTGTAATCCCATTCGTTGTAATGAAACGCGCCCTCTTCGTGGTAGGTCCCCTTCCAGACGTCTTCCGGCTTCCGGGCGCTTTCCTTCGCGTAGGCCCCATCGCCGGCGGCCACCAGATACTCGTCCGGGATATCGCCGAGGTCCTGGAGGATCGATTGCATCAGGGCGCGCACGTCCGGGGGCGGCACCAGGGGCTGGCCGTCCAAAAGAAGGGTGGGATCGTTGCGGCCGGCCTCGTCCCGGTCGACGGCAAACCGCCGCCCATCGGGGGCGGTCGTTTTGCCGTCCAGGATGGTTTTCAAGGCGTTTTGCAGCGCCACGCGTTCCTGTTCCAGGCGCTCGGCGAGCGCCGTGGCCACCGCCGCCGGGTCGAGCACGCCCTGATAGAGGCGAGGTTGGGGCAGGGGTTCACCGTAAAGCGCGGCCAAGGCCTCGTAGGTATCGTCCACGGTGGCGTCGGCCGCCTCGAGGCGGGCGATCCAGGGCGTCCATGAGGCGGGCGCCGATGGGCGAGCCTCGAGGGCGCAGAGTTCCCGGTAGAGCCCGGGCAACTCGCGCGCGAGGCAGGCGTCGAGGCGGATGGTCTCCAGGGCATGAAAGAGGTCGCGGGCATATGCCTCGTCGGGCAAGGACTGGCAGCGTTCCAGGAGGCGCGCGGGATGGTCGCCCGGAAACGTCCCAAACCAGGACTGCGCCCAGAGATGGGCGGCCAAGACCTTGTAGAGGCGCAGGTTCTCGGCGCGCGTCGGCAAGGCCGCGATCATCGCCGGAAGATAGACGCGCGCGGTGTCGGTAAAGGCAAGCTCCCCGCTCTCGAGCTTGAGCGGCCTTCCGGAAAGCGCCTGGAGGAAGATCTCGAGGACCGGCCCGACCTCCTCCAGGGTCACGGCGCAAGCGCGCTGCGCGCGTACCGCGGCAAACGCCTCGACCTCGCTCAAGGCGGTGATCGCCGGGTACAGCCCCATCTTGTCGTAGACGTCCATGGCCTGGATGATCCAGGCCTCGGCGTCGTCCAGGGCCATGCGCTTTAGGCCATCGGCCGCGCGATTGGCAAAATGATAGGCGAGCTCGGGATTGGTCTTGGCGATGATGGCGATCCAATGGCGCGCGAAGTCCTGCTGGCCCCGGGCAAGCGACGCCAGCGCGACCGCGGCCGCGTGGCTGGTGCGGCGCAACGACAACGCGGCATCGAGTTCTTCATCCAGCCAGTCCTCGAGCTCCGAGGCGGTGAAGGGTTCAGGACCGGTCATGACCATCCCCCGCGTGGGCCGCGAGACGGGCCGGCCTTGCGGATCCTTTTCTGCTACCCTTCAACCCATGGACATCGATCTCTATCATCGTCCCGATTGCCACCTCTGCGAGGACATGGCGCGCGCCTTGGCGCCTCTCGCGGCCGAACTCGGTTTGATCGTCCACGCCATCGACATCGAAAGCGACCCGAACCTCGAGGCGCGCTATGGCCTCAAGGTGCCGGTACTGGTTCACGACGGCACCGAGATCTGCTGCTATCGCCTCGATGAGGATGCCGTGCGCCGGGTCGCGGCCGCTAAAAAAGCGAGGCACTGAGTTCATGGATGGCGGCCAGCATCTCCGGGTCGTCGGTGAGGGCCTGGGCGATCGCGCCCCGGCACGCGGCGACCGGGCTTATACCCGACACCATGAGCTTGGCGGCATGCACGAGCAGGCGCGTGCTCGCGCCCTCCTCTAGCCCGCTGCCCTTGAGATTGCGCGTCATCGCGGCAAACCGGACGAGTTTGCCGGCGATCTCGTCCCCCACCCCGCTTTCATGATCCACAATGCGTTTCTCGAGATCGGCGGATGGGTAATCGAATTCGAGCGCCACGAAACGCTGGCGGGTGCTCTGTTTCAAATCCTTGAGCACGCTCTGATAGCCGGGGTTGTAGGAGATCGCCAAGGCGAATTCGGGGGGTGCGGACAACACCTCTCCCGTCTTCTCGACCGGCAACACCCGTCGATCATCGGCGAGGGGGTGGATGACGACGGTCGTATCCTTGCGGGCCTCGACGATCTCGTCCAGATAGCAAAGGCCGCCTATGCGCACCGCCCGCGCCAGCGGACCATCGACCCACGTCGTGTCTCCTGCGGTGATCAGATAGCGCCCCACGAGGTCGGAGGCGGTGAGATCGTCATGACAGGAGACGG
>DAHWGZ010000174.1:3309-3716 GCA_027335965.1 Acidiferrobacter sp. | reverse complement strand
CATGGCGACGGTTTTAATGGTCATACAGGTTTTGGTGGCGCTCGCGCTCATCGCTGTCGTGCTCATACAGCACGGCAAGGGGGCGGATATGGGCGCCTCCTTTGGTGGCGGGTCCTCGCAGACCTTGTTTGGCGCGCGCGGTTCGGCTACGTTTCTGAGCCGCGTAACCGCCGTGCTGGCCACGCTGTTTTTTGCCACCAGTCTGGGGCTTGCCTACCTCTCGGCGCGCCCGCACTCGGTCCCGAGTATGACCAGGCTCGTGCAGCATACGGCGCCGGCTGCCCCGGCGCCGCAGTCGGCTCCGCCACCTTCCGTGCCGGGCATACCGGTTCACAAGGCCCCCTAGAGAAGGGCCGGGAGAGGCGCGAGACGTCGTTATATAAGCCGAAGTGGTGGAATTGGTAGAC
>DAHWGZ010000174.1:0-3299 GCA_027335965.1 Acidiferrobacter sp. | reverse complement strand
GGGTTCGAGTCCCGCCTTCGGCACCAATTATTCCTCCGGTCGACCCCTTCCAGGTCGGCTAACTGCTTGAAATAGCATAAATCTATCGCATGAAGCCGCGGCTTGACTTGGGTGCGCCGGGGTGCCTAGACTAGCCGACTCGCCTGCGATCAGCCGGTTTGAGGCCCCTTTTTGAGGAGAGCGGATGTTAAACGATTATCTGCCCATTCTGATATTCATAGGCGTCGGTCTTTTGGTCGGCGTCCTGCCAATGGTCCTGGGCCGCCTCGTCGCTCCGCATCACCCCGATTCCGCAAAGCTCTCGCCGTATGAGTGTGGTTTTGAGGCCTTCGAGGATACGCGCATGAAATTCGACGTGCGCTACTATCTCGTCGCCATTTTGTTCATCGTTTTCGATCTCGAGATTGCCTTTTTGTTCCCCTGGGCGGTGGCCCTGAAACAGATCGGGCGCCCGGGCTTCCTGGCCATGGTCCTCTTTCTGGGAATTTTGATCGTGGGGTTTGTCTACGAGTGGATGAAAGGGGCGCTTGAGTGGGAGTAGAAGGCGGTCTCGACAAGGGCTGGGTCGTCACCTCCGCCGACAAGCTTATCAATTGGACACGGACCGGTTCGCTGTGGCCCATGACCTTCGGGCTTGCGTGCTGCGCGGTGGAGATGATGCATGCGGGCGCCGCTCGTTACGATCTCGATCGTTTCGGGGTGGTGTTTCGGCCGAGCCCGCGCCAATCGGACGTCATGATCGTGGCCGGCACGCTCGTCAACAAGATGGCTCCGGCCCTGCGCAAGGTCTATGACCAGATGGCCGAGCCCCGCTGGGTCATTTCCATGGGGTCGTGTGCGAATGGAGGCGGTTATTATCACTATTCGTATTCCGTGGTGCGTGGCTGCGACCGGATCGTACCGGTGGACGTCTATGTCCCCGGGTGCCCGCCCACGGCCGAGGCGCTCCTCTACGGCATCATTCAACTTCAAAACAAGATCCGGCGCACGAACACGATCGCGCGCTGAATCGGATGCAATCGTTTAATCCATGACCACACAAGCGCCTGAGGTCCTCCTCGACTACGCCCAAAAAACCCTGGGTGATGCCCTCGTCACCGCCAAGACCGAGCACGGGGAACTGACGCTCGAACTGGCGCGCGAAGAGTGGCGATCCTGCGCCCGCATCCTGCGCGACGACCCGGCCTTGGGTTTCGAACAGCTTATCGATCTTTGCGGCGTGGATTATCTGACTTATGGGGAACGCGAGCGCCGCGCGCCGCGCTTTGCGGTTGTGGCGCACCTTCTGTCGCTGCGCCACAACCGGCGCGTGCGCGTGCGCACCTTCCTCGACGACGAGGGACCGGTCGTGGCGTCCTTGACCGAGGTGTGGAATTCCGCCGATTGGTACGAGCGCGAGGCCTTCGACCTGTTTGGTTTTATCTTCGAGGGCCACAAGGACCTGCGGCGCCTCCTGACCGACTATGGATTCGTGGGCCATCCGTTCCGCAAGGATTTCCCGATCTCCGGGCGTGTCGAGATGCGTTACGATCCGGATAAGCGGCGCGTCGTGTACGAGCCTGTCAGTATCGAGCCGCGCGTGCTGGTGCCGCGCGTCATCCGCGAGGAGGGCTACGGTGGCCGAGATTCGTAATTACACCATGAACTTCGGGCCCCAGCACCCAGCCGCCCATGGCGTGCTGCGGCTGGTCCTGGAGCTCGATGGCGAAGTCATAGAGCGCGCCGACCCGCATATCGGGCTTTTGCACCGCGCCACCGAGAAGCTTGCCGAAACCAAGCCCTATAACCAGTCGATCCCTTATATGGACCGGTTGGATTATGTATCGATGATGGCCAATGAGCATGCCTACGTCATGGCCTTGGAGAAGTTGCTGGAGGTCGACGTCCCCCTCCGCGCGCAGTACATCCGCGTGATGTTCGATGAGATCACGCGCATCTTGAATCATTTGCTGTGGCTTGGGGCGCATGCCCTCGACATCGGCGCCATGACGGTCTTTCTGTACGCCTTCCGTGAGCGCGAGGACCTGATGGACGTGTACGAGGCGGTATCGGGCGCGCGCATGCACGCGAGCTACTACCGCGTGGGCGGGGTGTACCGCGATCTGCCAGACAGCATGCCACGCTACAGCGAGTCGCGCTGGCACGATGCCGGAGACGTGGCGCGCATGAACGCCAACCGCGGCGGGAGCCTGCTCGATTTTCTCGCCGATTTCTGCGCGCGGTTCCCGGGCTACGTCGACGATTACGAGACCCTGCTCACCGATAATCGCATCTGGAAGCAGCGCACCGTCGGCATCGGCGTGGTAAGCCCTGAGCGCGCCCTGCAGCTCGGGTTCACGGGACCGATGCTGAGGGGCTCGGGCGTGGAGTGGGATCTGCGCAAGAAGCAGCCCTACGAGGTGTACGACAAGCTGGATTTCGATATACCGGTGGGGGTTCAGGGGGACTGCTACGACCGCTATCTCGTGCGCATCGAGGAGATGCGCCAGTCGAACCGCATCGTCGCGCAGTGCATCGATTGGTTGCGGGCGAATCCGGGGCCGGTGATCGCCACCGACCACAAGATCGTGCCACCCTCGCGCGCGGAGATGAAGGCCGACATGGAGGCCTTGATCCACCACTTCAAACTCTTTACCGAGGGCTATTCGGTCCCCGAGGGCGAGGCCTATGCGGCGGTCGAGCACCCGAAGGGGGAGTTCGGCATCTACCTCATGTCCGACGGCGCCAACAAGCCCTTCCGCCTGAAGATCCGCGCCCCCGGATTTGCCCACTTGGCGGCGCTCGACGAGATGACCCGCGGACACATGATAGCGGACGTGGTGGCCATCATCGGCACCCAGGACATCGTTTTCGGCGAGATCGACAGGTGAGCGTATGCTGACGAAAGAGTCGCTCGAGATGATCGACCAAGAGGTCGCCAAGTACCCGCCGGAACACAAGCAGTCGGCGGTGATGGCGGCGCTGCACATCGCCCAGGATGAGCACGGGTGGCTCAGCGTCTCGCTCATGGATTTCATCGCCGAGCGCCTCGGGATGCGACCCATCCAGGTCTACGAGGTGGCGAGCTTCTATTCGATGTACGAGCTGCAGCCGGTCGGGCGCCACAAGATAGCGGTGTGCACCAATATTTCATGCCTTTTGCGCGGCAGCGACGACATCGTCGCGCACTTGAAGAAACGGCTGGGCATCGGTTTCGGGGAAACGACGCCCGATGGCCGCTTCACCTTGAAAGAGGTGGAGTGTCTCGCGGCCTGCGGGGGCGCGCCCATGTTTCAGGTCGACAAGACCTACTACGAGAA
>DAHWGZ010000173.1 GCA_027335965.1 Acidiferrobacter sp. | reverse complement strand
CCTTCGGCGATCTCGCGCAGGGCCAGAACCGTCGGCTTGTCGTTCTCGCGCGCCACGCACGGCTCGGCGCCCAAGGCCAGCTGACGGGCCCGGCGCGCCGCCACCAGCACCAGCTGAAAGCGGTTCTCGACGTGCTCCAGACAATCCTCAACGGTGATGCGGGCCATAACACACTCCTCATAATCCAGGACCGGAAGTCTAGCAAATCCCCTTATGCGCCGGTAGGCGCGAACAGCCCGGGGTCGTAACGCAGGGGCCGGCGCCGGCGGCCTTCGGCGATCAGGACCTTCAGGTCGGCTTGCGCCTCTTCGAACTCGTCGTTCACGATGATGTGATCGAACTCCCCGGCATGGGCGATCTCATCGCGCGCCCGGGCCATGCGCTGGGCGATCACCGCCTCGCCGTCCTGCCCACGGCCGCGCAGCCGCGCCTCGAGGGCCTCCAGCGACGGCGGCAGGATGAAGATCGTGAGCGCCTCGGGCCACAAGGCCTTGATGCGCCGGGCGCCCTGCCAGTCGATGTCGAGGATCACATGCCGGCCCTCGCGCAACAGGGATTCGACGGCCGCGCGCGTCGTCCCGTAGCGGTTGCCGAAGACCTGCGCATGCTCGAGAAAGGCCCCCTCGGCGACCAGACGCTCGAACGCCGCGGGGTCCACGAAGTGGTAATGCACGCCGTCTTGCTCGCCGGGGCGCGGCGCCCTCGTCGTATGCGAGACCGAGATCCCGAAACGCGGGTCGGCGGCCAGGGCCTTGGCGAGACTGCTCTTGCCGGCGCCGCTCGGGGCCGACAGGATGACCAAGCGGGGATCGTTATTCAATGTTCTGCACCTGTTCACGCATCTGTTCGATCAGGACCTTGAGGCCGACGGCGACGCTCGAAACGCGCGCCGACGCCGACTTGGAGGCCACGGTGTTGGCCTCGCGGTTCAGCTCCTGCATCAAGAAATCGAGACGCCGGCCGATGGGCCCGCCCTCGGCGAGCGCCGCGCGCGCCTCGCCCGCGTGGACGGCGAGGCGCTCCAGCTCCTCCTCGACATCCCCGCGCTGCGCCAAGATCACCACCTCCTGCTCCAGCCGCTCGCCATCGAGCGGCGGCGCGAAGGCCTCCACGCGCGCGTGGAGGCGCTCGCGCAACGACGCCAGACCCTGGGCCACCAGCCCGCGCAAGGCGCCGACCTCGGCCTCCATGAGGTCGAGCCTCTCGCGCAGGCCTTGCGCCAACCGTTCGCCTTCGCGCCGCCGATGCGCGATGAGGGCGGCGAGCGCGCGTTCGCAGACCTCGATGACCGGTCCGTCCAGGGCCGGCCCCGGGCGCGTCCCCACCACCCCGGGCCAGCGCAACACGTCGGCCGCGGTCAGCGGCGCAAGCGTGGCGTGGTCGGCGCGCAGCGCCTCGGCGGCGCCCACGACCTCCGCGGCCAGATGCCGATCGACCGCGAGCCCGGCCTCGGTCGAGGCCCTGCGCCACACGAGCTGGCAGTCGACCTTGCCGCGCGCGAGCGCGCGCGAGAGACGCTCGCGAATCGGGCCCTCGAGGGCATTCAGGCCATCCGGCAGGCGCACCGACACCTCCAGATAGCGGTGGTTGACCGAGCGCAGCTCGCAGGCGATATCACCCTGTTCGACATGGGCCTGGGCGCGCGCGAAGGCGGTCATGCTTTTCACGGAAACCGTCATGGTCGCCATACTAACCGAAACCCAGGGGGTGCCGGTACACCGCGCCACGGAGGGGTGGGCGCGGGAGGGGTATCGGGCCATGACAGCTTTTTGGCGCGTTTTCGGTTATTGTGTCAGGACACATGCGCAAACAACCGACTCCTTTGGCCCAAGGCTACATCCTGAAGGGCTACCGAATCGAAAAGACCCTCGGCGCAGGGGGTTTCAGCTCGGTTTATCTTGCGTCCGAGCTCGCGTCCGGGTCCGAGGTGGTCATCAAGGAGTTTCTCCCGGTGACCCAGGCATGGCGGACCCCGGACGGCCGGGTCGAGCCGCTCTCCGAGGAGACCGCCGGGCTTTTCGCCTCGGGACTCAAGCGCTTCTTCGACGAGGCCGCGGCGCTCGCCAAGCTCCACCATCCCAACATCGTGCAGGTCAGCAACTTCTTTCGCGCCCACAATACCGCCTACATGGTGATGCATTACGAAGTCGGCCGGGACCTGCGCTGGTATATCAAGCGCCATCCGGGGGGGCTGAGCGAGAAGTTCCTGCGCACCATGTTCCCGCCGCTGCTCATGGGCCTGGACGAACTTCACACCCACGGGCTCCTGCACCTCGACATAAAACCCGCCAACATCCTGCTGCGCCCGGGCGGCAACCCGCTGCTATTGGATTTCGGCGCCGCCCAGAGGACCCTGGAGCGACCCGCGGGCCTGCGGACTTTGACCGCCGGGTTCGCGCCCCTCGAACAGCACACCAAGGGGCATATCGGTCCCTGGACCGACCTGTATGCGATCGGGGCATCGATGTGGGCGTGCCTGAGCGGGCGCGCGCCCCCGCCAGCGACGGCCCGCGCCACCAAGGACACCTTCAAGGGGGCGCGCAATCGTTATGGCCGCCGGTACTCGGCGCAGATCCTGGAGGCCGTGGACTGGTGCATGCAGATGGACCAGTTGCAGCGACCGCAGAACGTCGGGCAACTCTTGGCGTTTCTGAGCGAGACGCCTCGCCAGGAGTCGGGAAACAAGGGCGATATCGGCCGGTGGTTCGACCGGTGGCCGTGGCCGCGGCTGAAGCGGTCGTAACGGCGCGCGCAGGCCCCGGGGGCATGGGGAGAGGGCGGGTATGAAATATGTCTGCACACAAGGCTCGCGACAAGGAGGCCGCGCCTACAACGAGGACCGCGTGGCGATCGCCGAGCGCGATAACGCGGCGTTCATGGTTCTGGGAGACGGCCTGGGGGGGCACAAGGGGGGCGCCCTGGCCTCGGCGACCTTGTGCCAGGTCGCGGTGCACGCCTTTCGCACGGTGCGCTCGGCGCGCATCCAAGATCCGTCCAACTTTCTTGCCTTCGTCCTGTTCCAGGCCCATCAGACCCTGAAGGGGCTCGGCCAGCGCCTCGACCCGCCCATAGCGCCGCGCACGACCGCGGTCCTGGCGCTCGTGCAAGACGGCTGCGCCTACTGGGCGCACGTCGGCGACAGCCGCCTCTACCACATCCACAACAACGCCACGATCAACCGCACTCACGACGACACCACGATCGAGACCTTCCGCGAACGCGGCATCCTCGACGACGAGGAGTCGCGCGCGCACCCCGAGAAGAGCCGCCTGCTCGCCTGCCTGGGAGGCCGCGAGGAGCCCACCATTCACCTGGGGGCCGAGACCGCGCTGCGCCCCGGCGACACGCTTCTGCTGTGCAGCGACGGCGTGTGGGAGGCGATGTCGGACCGCGAGATCGCCCGCGCGCTCGACCACCCGGTCCTCGAAAGCGGCCTCGCCGACCTGCTGCTGGGCGCCGAGAACCGTCGCGAGAAGGCCGCCGACAACATCAGCGCCGCGGCGCTGCGCTGGCAGGACCGGGCGGGACGGCTCACGGGGCTGAGCCCCCAGGCCCGGCAGCTGACGGCGCGCGCCTTCTGGGAGCAGGGGCGCCGCCTCATCGTCGGTCGCAAGCTCGAGGAGATGAGGGACGCGGCCAAGAAGGCCTCCCCGAAGGAATAGCACCGGCCGTCGATCGGCGACGGCGCGCTGATGCCGATGCGGGCTTTTTGTTAAACTGGCGGCCGACACCCCCACGCCTAAAGGACATCCTCATGAGACCAA
>DAHWGZ010000172.1 GCA_027335965.1 Acidiferrobacter sp. | reverse complement strand
GGGCTGCACGGCAAACCCGGTGACGGTCGATACCAGGCGGCTCGCGGCCACGATATGCGGGGTCTCAATGCGCGTATCGCACTTGAAGACGTCCTGGCGGGTACGCACGGCCATGACGATCTCCTCCAGGGCGGCGTTACCGGCGCGTTCCCCGAGCCCATTGATCGTGCATTCGACCTGGCGAGCCCCGTGGTACACCGCTGAAAGCGAATTGGCGACCGCCAGACCCAGGTCGTTATGGCAATGCACCGAGAACACCGCCTGATCGGCATTCGGAATGCGGTTTCTCAGCATGGCGATGAGCTCCCCGAACTGCGCGGGGACGCTGTAGCCGACGGTGTCGGGGATGTTGACGGTGCGCGCGCCGGCCGTGATCACCGCCTCCATGACCCGGCACAGGAAATCGGGGTCCGAACGGCCGGCATCCTCCGCCGAGAACTCCACGTCATCGGTGAACTGCCGGGCATGGCGCACCGCCTTCACCGCGCCCTCGAGCACGGCCTCCGGACTCATGCGCAGCTTTTCACGCATGTGAATCGGCGATGTCGCGATAAAGGTGTGGATGCGCCCGGCGCGCGCCGGCTTCAACGCCTCGGCGGCGCGGTCGATGTCCTTGGTCAATGCCCGCGCGAGCCCGCACACGCGGCTCTCCGTGATGGCCTCGGCCACCGCCTTCACGGCCTTGAAGTCATCCGGGCTCGCAATCGGGAACCCGGCCTCGATCACATCGACCCGCAGGCGCTCCAGGGCGCGCGCGATACGCACCTTCTCCTCGCAGGTCATGGATGCGCCGGGGCTCTGTTCCCCATCACGCAATGTCGTATCGAATACCAACAGTTGATCGGTCATCGCGTTCACGCCACCCCCGAACTGGCGTCAGATGGCGCCAGATGGCGCCATTTCTCCTGTGATCGCCGGGACTCTAGCCAAAAACCCCAGCAAAGTCTATCAAGAACCCAGTCCACGGGAGCGGCTCGGGCGGGCTGCCCCACCCCATCCCGGCGCGCGCCCATCCCTTGCTGGCGACCGCCTTCATCCGTCATGGGGCAAGGACTTTGTGCGACGAAAGAGCAACACGAGCGGCAGGCAGGCGAAGAACAAAAGCCCCATGAGCTCGAAGTCGTCAATGTAGGCCAGCATCTCGGACTGGCGCAACACCGTCGTGTAGAGATGCATGAGTCCGGCCATGGGCACGACGTGGCCGATGGCATTCTGGACCGCCGCCAGATAGGCATGCAGGCTGGGGTTATAGGGCGTGATGCGCGCCACGAGCAGGCTTTGGTGATACTGGGCACGGCGCGCAAGGATCGTGGCGGCAATCGACATGCCGACGCTGCCGCCGATGTTGCGCGACATGTTGATGATGGCCGAGCCGTTGCTCGACTTGGATCCCGGCAAGGACGCGAACGCCAGCGTATTGATGGGGATGAACAGGAAGGCGAGACCCGCGGCCTGCAGCACGCGCGTCCAAACGAGCGTCATAAAGCCCGTGTGGGTGTCGAAATGCGTCATGAGCAGGGTTGCGAACCCGCTGACACACAGCCCGCCCGCGATCAGCGCGCGGCCATCGAGACGCGACACGAGCTGCCCCACCACGGGCATCAGGGCCATGATGGCAAGCCCTCCCGGGGACAGCACGAGGCCGGCATCCATGGCCGTGTAGCCGAGCAGCGACTGCATGAAAAGCGGCAACAGGGCGGTACTGCCGAGGAGCAGAGCGCCGAGCATGAACATGAGGATATTGGCGGCGGCGAAGCCCCGGTCGCGAAGCAGGCGCAGATCCACGATGGGATCCGCCCGGCGCCACTCGCGGACCGTAAAGACCGTGAGCGCCAGGATCACGGCGATGGTCATGGTCACGATGGCAAGGGAACTGAACCAATCGTCCCGCTCACCGCGGTCAAGCACCACCTGCATGAGACCAAGGCCCAAGGTGATGAGCGCAAAGCCCATGAAATCCGCACGTGGCGCGGACGCAAGCCGCGCGCGGCGGGCCTGGACAAAGGATTCCGGGTCATGGACGAGCGCCTGCACCAGGGGCAAGATCAGGAGGCCCACCGGGACATTGATGAGGAATATCCATCGCCAACCGATGTGATCCGTGATCCAGCCGCCGACCGTGGGACCGATGGCCGGGGCAAACACCACGGCCATGCCGTAGATGGCAAACGCCATGCCGCGCTTGGCAACGGGCGCGGCGTCCGTGAGGATGGCCTGGGCGTTGGGCTGCAGCCCGCCACCGGCAATGCCTTGCAGGGCCCGGAATAGCACGAGCGCCGGGAAATTGGGGCTCAAGCCGCATAGGAGCGAGGTCACCGAGAACGCGCCGATACAGCCCATGAAGTAGCGCTTGCGCCCCAGCGTGGCGGCCAACCAACCGCTCAGGGGCAAAATGATGGCATTGGTCATGGTGTAGGCCGTAAGCACCCAGATGGCCCTGTTCTGAGAGATCGCCATGCTGCCCATGATATGCAGCAGCGACACGTTGACGATCGTGAGATCCAGCACCTCCATGAATGCCGCAAGGGCCACCACCACGGCGACCGCCCAGAAATTCGCCGGTCGTTCGGGGCCCTTCATGGACGGCTGCATGGCCGCTGGCGCGCAAGACGCGTGCCCTCCGGACCCTGGCGACGGGCGCCCCCGCCCAATGGGCATGGGCTAACGGGCCACGCCCTGACGGGCCCGAAGGGGATCATGAGAAGGGGCCAGCCGGCCGATGCGCGATATCCATCCATAGTATGGCCTCGAAGGCGGCCCCACGGGCTCGACCGTCCGTCCTCTCGCCCCACCCGGCACCCGGGCGGACTTACGCAGTATGGCAAAGGTGGGGGCGGACCTTCAAACAAGAGCGGTTTGGGGCCGCCCCTTCGCGCGGGATCCGCTGTCGTCATGAGGGACGCGCCCGCGTCGCAAGGCCCCGCCACGGGCGTCGCCACCGGCGCCCGGACGATCGGGGGAGCGACCGCAGCCCCTCGCCGTGGGCTTGCAGCGCCCCCTTGACGGCCCTCACCGAGGTCCCTATCGTTGCCCCTGG
This sequence comes from Acidiferrobacter sp., assembly GCA_027335965.1. Next base: position 772 of record DAHWGZ010000172.1, on the reverse strand, counting down.
AAGTCCCTTCTCATGGCGGCACCCAAGAGGGCGACAGCGATGACCAACCGCGATTCCCCCCACCTCCTGCGCATCCTGGAAGAGCGGCTCTTGAACTGCAGCCAGAATCCGGACGAGCCAAGCCCCGCCATGCTGCTCGCCGACGACTTCTATGAGATCGGCTGCTCCGGGCGGCTCTATGACCGAACCGAGACCCTGAAGCGGCTGACCGGCGAACGGCGCCACGAGACCACGATCCGCGATTTCCAGGTGCGCTTTCTGTCCCCGGAGGTCGCCCTGATCGTCTATCTGCTGGTCGATGCCGAAGAGGAGGAGGAAGACAAGCCCGCCACGTGGCGGAGCTCGGTCTGGCGATGCCAATATGGGCGCTGGCAGATCCACTTTCATCAGGGGACGCCGGCGGCTCACCTGACCGACGAGCCCGCATCCTTCCTGCCCTGACGACCCGCCCGCCCTGACCGACGGGCGACGTGCGCGGATCGAACGATACGCGACCGTCAGACCCGCGGCGATCCCTCGTGGCTGTCACCCAACCGGCGCCTGTGCAGCGAGCGACGATAGCGGCGTACCAGCGAATCGATCGGCCCCGACAGGGCATAACAGAAAAACAGGGCAAACAGCACGCGCGCGGGATCGAGCGAGATCAGCACGAAGATCAGGACGATGGCAAGTACCGCGATAAAGGGCACCCGCCCCTTCAAGTCGATGTGTTTGAAGCTGTGGTAGCGGATATTGCTGACCATCGCCGCACCCATCAAGACGGTAACGGCCA
>DAHWGZ010000171.1 GCA_027335965.1 Acidiferrobacter sp. | reverse complement strand
AACAGCTCGAAGGCCTCGCGCTTGTACTCCTGCTGCGGGCTCTTTTGAGCGTAGCCGCGCAGCTGTATGCCCTGGCGGAGATGATCCATGGCCGCGAGATGATCCTTCCATTGCAGATCGAGGACCTGGAGCATGATGGCCTTCTCCAGATGGCGCATGGTTTCCTCACCGATCTGTCCGGTCTTCTCCCGATAGCGCTCTTCGGCCTCCTTCTGGATGCGCGCGCGCAGGCCGTCCTCGTCGAGGCTGGCGTCTTCCTTGAGCCACTGATCGACTGGAAGATCCAGGCGCAGCTCGCGGTCGAGCGTCGCCTTCAGCCCATCGATATCCCATTGCTCCTCGAAGCTGCCCGGCGGCACATGTTCGCTTATGAAGGCGTCGACGACATCACGGTGGATGGCCGAGACACTCGCGCTGACATCCTCGGCTACGAGCAGCTTGTTGCGCTGCTCATATATCACCTTGCGCTGATCATTCGCGACATCGTCGTATTCCAGCAATTGCTTGCGGATATCGAAGTTGTGCGCCTCCACCTTGCGTTGCGCGTTCTCGATGGCCTTCGTCACCCATGGATGTTCGATGGCATCTCCCGCTTCCATGCCGAGCTTTTCCATGAGTCCGGCCACGCGGTCCGACCCGAAGATCCGCATGAGGTTGTCCTCGAGCGAGAGATAAAAGCGCGTCTCGCCCGGGTCGCCCTGGCGGCCGGAGCGGCCACGCAGCTGATTGTCGATACGCCGCGACTCGTGCCGCTCGGTCCCGATCACCTTGAGGCCGCCCGCGCCGATCACGCGATCGTGGCGCGCCTGCCATTCGACGCGGACCCCCTCGCGCGCGGCCTCGTCGGGATCGGCCCCTGGCGCCGTGTCGGGATTGCCTCCCAGTACGATATCGGTGCCGCGTCCGGCCATGTTCGTGGCAATCGTCACGGCGCCCTCGCGACCGGCCTGCGCGATGATCTGCGCCTCGCGCTCATGATGCTTGGCGTTCAAGACCTCATGGGGGATGTTCGCCTTCTTCAAGAGCGCCGAGAGGCTCTCCGAGCTTTCTATGGAAGCCGTGCCGACCAGCACCGGCTGGCCCTTCTTGTGGGCCTCCCCGACATCGGCAACGATCGCCACGTGCTTTTCGGCGGTGGTCCGATACACTTGGTCACCATGGTCCTTGCGGATCGCCACGCGGTGCGTCGGGATCACCGTCACCTCGAGATTGTAGATCTCCTGGAATTCAAAGGCCTCGGTATCCGCCGTGCCGGTCATGCCCGCCAATTTGTCGTAGAGCCGGAAATAATTCTGGAAGGTGATCGAGGCAAGCGTCTGGTTTTCGTTCTGAATCTCGACGCGCTCCTTGGCCTCCACCGCCTGATGGAGTCCATCCGACCAGCGCCGCCCCGGCATCATGCGTCCGGTGAACTCGTCGACGATCACGATCTGCCCGTCGGTCACGATATAATCGACTTCCCGGTGATAGATGGCGTGCGCGCGCAAGCCGGCGTTCAAATGATGCAGAAGGCCCATGTTCCCAAGATCGTACAGGCTTTCGCCCTCGGCAAGCAGGCCGGCCGTGGCCAACAGGCGCTCGGCGGTCTCATGTCCCTCTTCCGTCAGGTAGACCTGCTTGGCCTTCTCGTCGACCGTGTAGTCCCCGGGCGCATCCTCCGCCTCCTGCCTTTTAAGGCGCGGGATGATGGCGTCGATCTTGACGTAGAGATCGGTATTTTCCTCGGTCGGACCGGATATGATGAGCGGCGTGCGGGCCTCGTCTATGAGGATGGAGTCGACCTCGTCCACGACCGCGTAATGCAGGCGGCGCTGCACGCGCTCATCACTGCTGAAGGCCATGTTGTCGCGCAGGTAGTCGAAGCCGAACTCGTTGTTCGTCCCGTAGGTGATATCGGCGTTGTAGGCCTCGCGGCGCGCCGGCCCCTCGAGCGTCGACACGATGGTCCCGACCGTAAGGCCCAGGAAACGATAAAGGCGTCCCATCCACTCGGCGTCGCGGGATGCGAGGTAGTCGTTCACCGTGACCACGTGCACGCCCGAGCCCGGCAGGGCGTTCAGATAGGCGGCGAGCGTCGCCACCAGCGTCTTGCCTTCGCCGGTGCGCATCTCGGCGATCTTGCCTTCATGCAGGACCATGCCGCCGATCAGCTGGACATCGAAGTGGCGCATGCCGAGGACCCGGCGCGAGCCCTCGCGCACGACCGCGAAGGCCTCCGGGAGCAGCGCCCCCAGGGACTCGCCATTCTCCAGCCGTTGCCGGAACGCCGCCGTCTGGCCGCGCAACTCCTCATCCGACAAGGCCGCGTAGCGCGACTCGAGGCCGTTGATGGCCGCCACCTTCTGACGCATGCGCCGCACTACGCGATCATTGCGGCTACCGAAAAATTTACTCAGGACGTTGGCGGCCATAGCCCTCTGAACCGATCGGAAAAAGTCGCATTATGGCCGAAAAGGGGGTTTACTTGAACACTTTTCCGCTCAGTGCCGATCGGCGAGCCGCAGAAAACCGATGGGATTGATGGGTACGCCGTGGAGCATCACCTCAAAATGCAGGTGCGGGCCCGTGGAATAGCCGGTGTCCCCCACGCGCCCCAGGAGCTCATGCTTGTGAACGACCTCCCCGACGTGCACATAGCGCGCGCTCAGGTGGGCATACATGGTGATCTCGCCGTGGCCATCCTCGACCTTCACGAGCCGTCCGAAGCCGCCGTCGCCACCGGCAAAGATCACGATCCCGGCGGCCATGGCGCGCACCGGCGTCCCCACGGGGGCGGCGATGTCGACGCCGGGATGGAATCCGGGCCGGCCGGTGAAGGGATCCGGACGCGGGCCGAAGGGCGAGGAGATCCAGCCGCCCCGTACCGGCCAGCCGCCCGGGGTGGTGAGCGCCATGACCCGGCGCGCAGCCATGACCGACGCAAGCACCGTCATCTCCGCCGAGCGCCGCATGAAATCCGCCTTCAGCTGTTGCGCCACGGCCTTGAGGCCGGCCACGGTCCAGTCCACGCCGGCCATCGGCGTAGCCGGGGCGGTGGTGAACGCCGCGCGCAGCGCCACGGGCTGGCCGCGCAGTTCGGCGAGCGTCCCGAGGCGCGCCGACAAGGCATCGAGCCGGCTCGCGCGGGCGCGCAGGCGCCCTACCGTGGCCGCAAGCCGTGACAGGTCGGCATGACTGATCCGGGCAAGACGACGGGCCTGGCCCAACGCGGCTGTCGGAGCGCCGCCCGCGGCGGGCGTGCCCGGGGCATGGGCGGCGACCAGCCAGAACGCGAGCGCCCCGAGGGCGAGCGGCAGCACGCCAAACAACGTCAAGCCACCGACCACCATGGCGCGCAGGCTCACGCTGACGGGACGCGAGTGCCCATCGCCTTCCCGTAAAATGATGATGTTCATAGCGCTCGACGCTTATGGGTGGCGGGCGCGAGCCGCTGCGCCAGGGCATGGAGTTTTGTAATCAGGCGCGAGGAATCCGGCGAGGAAACCGGCAGGGCGCGCATCGGCAAGGCGCTCGTATGGGCGCGCGCGAGCGAGATGCCCGTTGAATGGACCAGGCGGCGCTCCAGGCGCGCGAGCTGCACGGCGTTGGCGTTCAGCGCTCCGAGCTCGAGGGCGATGACATCGAGGCCGGCGGTGGTATCACGGGCCAGGGATGTCACCTCGGCGTGGGCCGCCGCGACCGGCGCGACGCCGACCCCGCCGCCGAACGATTCAGGGGCCACGGTCCGCAAAAGTCCGTAGACGCCAAACGCCAGCAACAGGGGGATCACGCCCACGCCTATGCCGATGGCGATCTGCCATTGGCGGGGGCTCAAGCGCCACTGGCGATTCAAGCGAC
>DAHWGZ010000170.1 GCA_027335965.1 Acidiferrobacter sp. | reverse complement strand
TTCCTCGAGCATGACCGGGATATCGTCGCGGATCGGATAGGCGAGACGGCAGGCGCGGCATGCCAATTCCCCGACCTCGCGCCGATAGTGCAACGGTCCCTTGCAGACCGGGCACACCAATATCTCCAAAAGTCGCCTGTCCATATCGTGTCCTTCCCCTCTATCAGGACAGGGGCGCGCCTTTCCAGCCCCCCGGCCCGTCGATGACAATCAAGGTTCCATTGTAGAACAGGCGGTGCGCGCCGGCTACGATCGAAGGCCGGGCGTGGGCCCCATATCAGGATGGGGGCCTAAGACGCGCCAGGACGCGGCGCGCCAGCTCCTCGTCGACCACCGCCCGCACCGGCACATACCAGAGCCCGGGGCGCCCGAGATGCTCGCACTTCACGGCATCCTTCTCGGTCATGACCACCGGATCATCGGTGTCGAACCGGAGGTCGTCCGTGGAATATCGGTGATGGTCGGGAAACGGATGGGCGATGACCTGAAGCCCCCACCCCTCCAAGGCCCGAAAGAAACGCTGCGGATTCCCGATGCCGGCCACCGCATGCACGCGCCCAAGCCCCGCGAGCCCGACCTCGGCCTCGCCGCCCACGGCACAAGCCTTGTCGCCGGCAAGCCCCATGGACCATTCGCCGGATGCGGCATGCCCCTGCGTCACGCGGAAATCCAGGCGATCCCAGCGGGCACTGGGCTCGCGCAGGGGACCCCCCGGCAGGCACGACCCGTTTCCAAAGCGCCGCGCCCCATCGAGGATCCCGATCTCAAGGCACCGCCCCAGGCGATAATGCTGCAGGCCATCGTCGGCCACGACCACGTCGCATCCGGCCTCAACCAAGGCCCGCGCGCCCGCCACCCGATCGCGGGCCGCGATGACGGGCCCGCCGGCATGACGCGCCAACAGCACGGCCTCATCGCCGGCATAGGCCGGATCGCTATCCGCGGCCACGCGCAGCACGCCGCGGTTGCGCCCCCCGTAACCGCGCAACACGATGCCGGGGCGCCGCCCGGCGGCCGCGAGCCGCGCGCACAGCCACAGCACGAAGGGCGTCTTCCCGGTCCCGCCCACGGTTACATTGCCGACCACGATGACCGGGACCGGGAGCTCGTGGACCGTGCGCAGGCCGGCCCTATAGAGCCGCCGGCGCGCGACCGCGACCGCGCAATACAGGGTGCTGGCCGGCCACAGGAGCCGGCTCCAAAGACCGGTCCTGGCCCAGTGGCGCCAGGGATCGCTCAGCATGCACAGACCTGCGTCACCAGTGCCAAGGCGGCCTCCCCGGCGGCGCGCCGTTCGCTCCAGAAGTAGCGCCGCAAGGAATCGGCCGCCGCGCGCGCCGACCCGGGATTGGCCAAAAGTCCGGCCCAGTACGCCAAAAGCGCGTCGCCATCGACCTCCCTGAGCGGCGCCGCCCCCGGCAGATCGAGCATGGCGACACGCGCCGCGCTCACCACGCGCCCGCCGGCGAGCACCGCCCACAGCAGGGTTTCCGAAGGCGCCGTGACATGGATCGCCGTGCAGCTCGCCGCGAGCGCCGGCCAAAAGCGCTCCTCATCCACCCATACCACGCTGCCCGGCGCCAAGGGGCGGCGATCCTCGTTCCAGGCGCTCAAACGGCTCGCGCCCGGGATCGGGCTTGCGAGAAACAGGATGTCGTAGTCGGCCCCGGGGGAGGCCCGCCACGCCTGGGCGATGCGCGCGGCGGCTGCCGGCGGGGCATCGGCCACCCAGAACAAGGCGCGCGCATGGGCCCCGGCCAAGCCCTGAAAAACCGGCTCCACCTGCGCTGCGGCAAGCAGCGCGCCAAAGGGCCCGCCCCAATGCGCGCGGCCACGCCAAGCCTGCTGCTCGCTCGCGGTCTGGGCAAAGCCCACGCACCCGTCGAAGGCCGCCGCCGGGCGCCCATGCACGATGCAGCACGGCACGCCGGAGGCCTTCAGCGCGGCCGCGAGCCGCGGCCGCATGGCCTCGCCAAGCGCCACCACGTAGGCCGGGCGCAGCCGTTCGAGAATGCGTCGCGTGGCGGCGCGCCGATCCGCCGGCCCGTAGGCGAAACCGAGATTGGTGATGGCCTTCAGCCGGGCGAGGATGGCGGCGTGCTCCATTTCGAATGTCACGACGATCGGCAGGTCCGCGCTCCGCTCGCGCACGGTGCGCGCGATCTCCGCGGCCAATCGCCCGTTCGCCTCGCGCGCGTCGGACTTGATCCACACCAGACGGGCGTGCGAGGCAGGTCCCCGCAACAAGCCGAGACGGGCATTGGCGCGCGCCGCCTGGCCGCTCAACCGATCCCACACGTCGGCCGCGGCCCCGGCGATCAGATCTCCTTCATAGGCACGGTCAGCCATGAAACTGCATCTGGTGCAGTCGCGCGTACATCTTGTTCAAGGCCAGGAGTTCGGCATGCGTCCCGCGCTCCACGACCCGGCCCTTGCTCATGACGAGGATGCAATCAGCATGCTCTATCGTCGATAACCGGTGTGCGATCACGAGCGTCGTGCGGTTTTGCATGAGCCGGGTCATGGCCGCCTGCACGTGCCGCTCGGACTCGGTGTCGAGCGCCGCGGTCGCCTCATCGAGGATCAGCACCGGGGCGTTCTTCAGCAGCGCGCGGGCAATGGCGATGCGCTGCCGCTGCCCACCGGACAGCCTGACCCCGCGCTCGCCCACCAGCGTGTCCAGGCCGCGCGGGAGGTCCTTCAGGAATTCCGCGACATGGGCCGCCTCGATGATCTCCATGAGCCGCGCCTCGTCGGTCACGCCCTTGTGCCCGTAGAGGATGTTCTCGCGGATGGTCGAATCGAACAGTACCGTCTCCTGGCTCACGAGCGCGATATGCGAGCGCAGGTCGGCGAGCGTGATCTCGCGCGTGTCCACGCCATCGAGGGTGATGCGGCCGGATTCCGCGTTATAAAAGCGCGGCAGGAGATTGGCGATGGTGGTCTTGCCGCTCCCCGACGTGCCGACCAATGCCACCGTCTGCCCGGCGGGCACGCTGAACGACACCTCGTTGACCGCCAGGCGTCCATCCGCGCTGTACCGAAACGAGACATCGTGATAGGCGACATCCCCGCGCACATCGCTCAACACGCGCTGCCCGGTCTCGGTCTCGGCCGGCTGATCGATGAACGAAAACACGCTCTGCGACGCGGCCATGCCGGTCTGCAAGGTCTCGTTGACCTGCGTCAGCCGCTTGATGGGCGCGAGCAGCATCATCATCGCCGCCACATACGACATGAAGCCCCCGACGGTCGCGTGCGGCTGGCGCATCGCCTCGTACACCACCCAGGCCAGGGCCGATGCGGCCATCAGCTGCACCACCGGCACCCCCGAGGCGGCCACGCGCGTGCGCCGCATGTTCTCGCGCCGGTTGGCCTCATTGGCATGCGTGAAGCCGCGCATCGCCTCGTCCTGGCCGGCAAAGGTCTTGATGACCCGATGTCCGTCCGCGGCCTCCTGAACGACATGCGAGATCGCCCCCATGGAGTCCTGGATCGAGCGGCTGGTGCGCCTGAAGCGCTTGCCCATGCGGCGGTTCACCCACGTGATCACCGGCGCCGCCACCAGGATGGCGATGGTCAATTTCCAGTTCAGATAGAACATCCATCCGAGCAGGCCGATGACCGTGGCGTTGTCCTTTACGAGCGTCGACAGGGCGCGCGTGGCGGCGCTTGCCACCTGCTCGACGTCATAGATGAGCTTCGCTATGAGGACCCCGGAAGAATGGGCGTCGAAGAAGGTCGTCGGAAGATAGAGCAGGTGCGAGAACATCTGGCCGCGGATGTCGAAGACCACCCGCCGCCCGACCCAGTTCATGAGGTAATTGGCGGCAAACGA
>DAHWGZ010000016.1 GCA_027335965.1 Acidiferrobacter sp. | reverse complement strand
CGCGCCGCTGGTCGCCGTCGCGCCTCATCCGCTGGCGCCCCGCCTTGTGTCTCGCCCGCCGGCCCCGCCCGCGAAGCCTGCGGCCGCGCCGGTGCCGGCAGCGGCACCAGTAGCGGCACCGGGAGCGCATGCGCCGGCCCCGCGGTCGCATTTCGTGTTTCGAGCGCAGGCAGCGGCGATATCCCGGCGCCGCACACCCTTGACGGCCACCGAAAGGGCGCGTGCGGCCTACCGCCGCGCGGTACTGGCCTTGCAGGACGGACAGGCCGGACGGGCGCGCGCGGCCTGCACGCTCGCGCTGCGCCTGAATCCCGGGACCCTGCGCCCGGCGCTTTTGCTCGCCACCCTCGACCTCCAGGGGGCGCGCCTGCGGAGTGCCCGCGAGGTATTGCGCGCGGCCCTGAAGGCGCATCCGCGGGCGCTGCCCGCCGCTATGCTGTTGGCGCAGGTCGATCTGCGCCGTCAACAGCCGGCCGCGGCCGCGCGGCGGCTCGTCGGTCTGCGCGCGGCGGGGGCCGCCAACCCGTCCTATTGGGCGCTGTTGGCGGTGTCGCAATGGCGCGCCGGCGACCAGGTCGCATCGCGCGCGACCTATCGCAGCGCCCTGCGCCGCTTCCCCCGTGACGGGGCCTTGTGGGTGGGTCTCGGACTCGTCGACCGCGATGCCGGCAAGGCCGCGCGCGCCTACCGCGCCTGGCGGCATGCCGCCGCCTGCCCCCTGTCCCCGGTCCTGGCGCGATTCGTGCGAGGGCAGATGCGCGCCTCTCTCGGGGCCCGTCAGAAACGGTAGCCTACGCTCACGGAGATCACCGGATAGGCCTTCAGGCGGTTCGCCTGCTGTTCGATCTGGGCGCGTACCGAGGCGATCTCGGCCGCCAGCGCCGGATCGTAGGCGGCGCCCGCGGCATTCAAGGTCGTCGTCGGGCGGTCCCACATGACGCCCAGATCGACGCCGTAGGCGAATCCCGCCCCAGGCCGCGCCTCATTGCTGATGCCCAATCCGAGGTAAGGCGCGAAACGCGCATAGCGGATCGTGCCCACAACGGGCCCGACCGCCGCCGCCGGCACGGTGTAGCCGTTGACGGTGTAGGCGCCGTTCACCGGGGCGCCTGTCAGGTCGACCCGGTTGTCATCGTAATAGAGGCCCCCCGTGACATGAAAAATGCCGCCAAAAGGGTAGAAGTCGGCGAGCAACGCGGCATTACGAAAATGCGCTCGGCCCCGATAATGGAGTCCGTCGGTCGTCTCGTGGCGCGTGAGGCGTCCGCCATTGGCCAACAGGCGCGCATCCACCCGTCCGGGAACGATGGGCACCGAGAGTGTCAGGCCAAGCCCCAGGGTTCCGGCGCCGGCGCTCACGCCCACGCCAGCCCACGCCGGCACGCACAGCGAGGCGGCCAGCAGGCCACCGAGAGCGAATCGTCGTATCATGGTTGCCATCCTCGACTTGCGCGGGAGAGGGCACGTTAGCGCGGGCCGCGGGCCTTCCCAACGGCCCAAAGTCGCCCCTGCCTTTATCGGGAGGGCGCCCCCACGTATGCTTGCGCCTCCCCAACCGAGATCGGGACCGATGACGGGCGATCCATTCGCAAGCACCCTTGAACGGACCTTCGCGCGCCTGCGCGACCGGGGCCTGTGGCGGCGGCGTGAGCGGCGCCAGTCTCCGCAGGGGCCCTCGATTCAGGTGGGCGGCCAGACCCTGCTCTCGTTCGCAAGCAATGATTACCTGGGGCTTGCCAACGATCCGCGGCTCGTGGAGGCCTGGCGCCAAGGGGCCCGCCGCTACGGGGTGGGGGCCGGCGCCTCGCATCTCCTCGGCGGCCACAGCGAGGCGCATCACGCGCTCGAGGAGGCCTTGGCGGCGTTCGTGGGCGCCCCCCGCGCGCTGATCTTTTCCACCGGCTACATGGCCAACCTCGCGCTCGTGACCACGCTGTGTCCGCGCCATGGCCGAGTCTTCGAGGACCGACGCAATCACGCCTCGCTCATCGATGCCGCGCGCCTCGCGCAGGCCGACCGGCACCGCTACCGCGATGCCGCGGGCCTCGAGCGCGCGCTGGCCGCGGCCGCGCCCGGCGGGCTCGTGCTAAGCGACGGGGTCTTCAGCATGGATGGCGATACCGCGGATGTCCCCCGGCTGCTTGCGCTCGCCCAGGCCCACGGCGCGGGACTCGTGCTCGATGACGCGCACGCCTTCGGCGTCGTGGGCCCGCAGGGGCGCGGCACGTCGGCCGCGGCGGGCCTTGGCCATGATCCCGCGCTTGTCCACATGGGCACCTTGGGCAAGGCCTTCGGCGTGTTTGGCGCGTTCGTGGCCGCCAGCGCGGATGTCATCGAGGCCTTGATACAGACCGCGAGGCCGTACATCTATACGACGGCCCTGCCGCCGGCCTTGGCGGCTTGCGCCGGCACCAGTCTCGCGATCGCCATCGCCGAGGACCATAGGCGCGCCGAGCTTGCCGAGCGCATCCATCAATTTCGCGCCGGCGCCACCGAGCTTGGTCTGAGGATTCCGCCGTCGTCCACGCCCATCCAGCCGGTCATCCTGGGGGATGCCGCTCGCGCGCTCGACGCCAGCGCCCGGTTGCGCGAACAAGGCCTCCATGCGCCCGCGGTCCGTCCGCCGACCGTGCCCGCCGGCACCGCGCGATTGCGCATCACGCTCAGCGCCGCCCATACGCGCGCCGACGTCGAGCGCCTCCTCGGCGCGCTCTCGGCCCTGCCGCCGGATGGCCCCTGATGCTCTTTCTTCTGCATGGCTGGGGGTTGAACCGAAAGGTCTTTGCGGGCCTTGAGCAGGCCCTTGCGCTCCCCTGCTCGTCGCGGGATCTGCCCGGTCATGGGCGGGCACCCTATGAGCCGGGCGCGCTCGACCCCGACACCCTCGCCGCCGAGCTCGCCGCGCGCCATCCCGGCGCCCATGCGTGGCTCGGTTGGTCGCTCGGCGGACTCGTGGCCCTGACGCTTGCCGCCCGCCATCCCGAAAGCGTCAGCCGCCTCATCCTGATCGGCGCCACGCCGCGCTTCGTGCGCGCCCCTGATTGGCCCCACGGCACCGAGCCCGCGGTCTTCGAGGCCTTTGCCGGGCAGCTGGCCGTCGATCACGAGGCCACCCTGCGACGGTTCCTGACCCTGCAGGCCGGTCCCGGCGCGCGCAGCGAGGCGCGCGCGCTCATGGCCGACCTCGAGAGTGGCGGCGCGCCAAGGCCGGAGGCCCTCGCCGAGGGCCTGAAGGTGCTTCAAGAAAGCGATCGGCGCGCGCTCTTGCCCGCAGTGCGTGCGCCATCGCTCGTGCTGCACGGCGTGGGTGACACGATCGTCGCGACCGAAGCCGCGCGCGCGGCCGCCGCGCTCCTGCCAAACGCGCATTTTCGCGAGATTGGCCGAGGGCACGCGCCATTCCTCAACGCGCCGGCGCAAAGCGCCGCCCTCATCCGGGATTTTCTCGATGAATGATCTGAGTCCCGGCGCCATTCGCCACAGCTTCGATCGCGCCGCGCGCCATTACGACGAGGGCGCGGTCTTGCAGCGCACCGTGGCAGACGAGCTTTTGGGCCGCTTCCAATGGCTGCGCATCGAGCCCGTCACGATGCTCGATGTGGGGACCGGCACGGGTTATGCCTTGCCCCATCTACGCCGCCGGTTTCGCCGCGCGCAGGTCCTGGCCTGCGATATCGCATGGGCGATGGCTCGCGCCGCGCGGTCTCGCCGGGTGCTGTGGCGTCCAAGCCCTGTGTGGGTCGCGGACGCTCACCATCTGCCCTTGCGCGCGCAGACGATCGATTGCATCTATTCGAGCCTGGCCCTGCAGTGGATGGACGCACCGCGGGCCTTCGCCGAGTTTCGCCGCGTCCTGCGGGGGGATGGGCTGTTGACCTTCGCCACCTTTGGTCCCGATACCTTGCGCGAGCTGCGCGCCGCCTGGGCGCAGGTGGACGATCGGCCGCATGTGCATAATTTTGTCGACATGCATGACCTGGGGGATGCCCTGATCCAGGCCGGTTTCGCCGATCCGGTTCTCGATATCGAGCGCTATACCCTCACTTACGAGTCGGCCGGGGCCGCGTTGCGCGACTTAAAGCGCATCGGGGCGCACAATGCCGCGGCTGCGCGTTTTCCCGGACTGACCGGCAAGGGGCGTTATCGGCGCTTCGAGCAGGCCTACGAGGCCTTCCGCCAGGATGGACGGTTGCCCGTGACCTACGAAGTCGTCTACGGCCAGGCATGGGTCCCCGCTGGCGTGCCGCCCCCGTCCATTCCATCCTCGGACCGTCCCATAATCCCTATCCGGAATGCCTGACAAGCATGCCGGCCCATTCGTGGCCGGTTGCTCATAGCTGGTTCCCACCGGGCGAAAGCCGTGGCAGCATAAAAGGCCACGGCGATCCTTGGTCTTTCGGGCATGTCGATCATCCGGACATCGAGATTCGTTTTGCGTCCCTTCGAAAAACGCGATGCGGCGGCGTTCGCGAGTTCGGTCCGCGAGGCCGCGGGCGCCGCCGACCACTGGCTGTCCTGGGCCGCAGCAAGTTACAGCGAGGAGGATGCGCGCGGCTGGTTCCGGTCGGCGGCCATCGGCCATAAGGCAGGAACGAGTCACGAGTACGGCATATTCTCGCTGGCCGATGGGGAATTCGTCGGCGGCGCGGGCTTGAATCGTATCGATCCCTACAATCGCATGGCCAACCTCGGCTACTGGGTAAGGCCGGCACGCCGCCGCCAGGGGGTGGCCCGCGAATGCGCCTCGGCGCTCGTCGAATACGCCTTTACCGTGCTCGACCTCCAAAGAATCGAGATCGTGGTCGCGCTCGGCAACGACGTGAGCGCGGGGGTGGCGCGCAAGATCGGCGCGCAGCTCGAGTGTGTGGCGCAAAATCGGCTTCGTGTTAGCGGCCAACCTGTAGCCGCCTACGTTTTTGCGCTGATTGCCGAGCCCCGCGAACGCCCGTCCAGCCCCTTCGACGCACGCTGAAAAGTCACTCGCGCGCCTTTAGTCCGGCATGTTGCCATCGCGGCGCCCCTCACGCCACGATCGCGGGCGTTCGCCTGCGCGCGGCATGTTCGCTTGTCCGACTGCGTCTTGCATGAGCCCCGTGTTTCAGAGGCGGGGATTATCGCGGCGCAGAGACCCCTCGATTTACCCAATTACACAAAGACATCGATGTGCGTAGTGTGCCGCTCCTTCGTGGAGGTAAACACATGAAACGCTGGATGGTCTTGTTGTTTTGCTTTTCCCCATCTCCCGCGCTCGCCATCATGCGCCTGCCGGGGTACGCGCAGGGGTCGGACCTGCGCATCACCATAGAGGAGCGCGCCCATGCCATAACCGATGTCATAGCACTCGTCGTGAGCATCCTTGCCATCATCGGCATCTTGATAGGCGCCGGCTATTTCGCGATAGGCCAGGGTGATCGAGGACGCAGCTATGTCGTGGGCAGCGTATTGGGCCTGATTCTCGCGGCCAGCGCCTATGGCATCGCGGCCTTGGTGATAGGGTCATGATGACGGCCTTCAACAAGCGCTTGGCCCCCACGCGCATACTGGGCCTTCCGCTCGGCGCGGCCGTGGCGGGACTCATCACCGTAACCGGCGCGCTCGCGTCGGTGGTCCTGCCGGAGCCGGTTGCGGCCATGGCCATCGCCGCCGCGTTCGTGGCCTTTCCCCTTGGCGTGGGCGCGATCCTGATCGGTGACGACGTGGTGTTCGCGCACACCCTCTGGCTTGCCAGGCGGGACGCGCGGATCGTCGCGCGGGAGGGCGCATGGCCTTAGGCGCGCGCCGTTACTGCGATATCTACACCTGGTCGCATGCCTTGAGCGAAAGCGCCATGGCGCACGGGGACGGGGCTGTATCGCTCGCCATCCTGTGGAATGGTCTCGATGCCGAGTTCGAGGATGACGCAGGCCGCTTTCGCGAGTGGGCCGCCATAGGCCGGGTCTTGCGGCGTCTGCCGGACGGTTATTGGCTCGAGTTCCATCTCTGGCGTGAGCGCAATCCGGCGGCGGCCAGCCGTTACCTCGCGCATTATGAAAACGCGCCCCGCAAAAGCGCGTTCGCAGCGGCCCTGCGCTCGGAGATCGCCGATCATCTGGCGCCGTACATGCTCGTCAATACGGTGGCGCTCATCGTAGGGCGCCTGCCCAAAATGGAGGCGGGCGTGCGCCGCGCCTTGACGGGACAGGCGCAGCGGGGCGCGGAACTCGAGACCCTGGGGGCCGAGCTTGCGGCGTTGCTCCCGGGTGGCCGGGTCGCCACGGTCCTCGAGTACGCCGGGCTCATACAGCGAAGCTATGACAAGGGTCCGGCGCCAACGGCGCTCGAGCCGTGGCTATCGATCGCCGAACAACTGATCGCCGTGCCCCCGAGGCCTGGCAAGCGGCTCCTGGACGTCGACGGCCATGTCCGGCGCGTCTTCTATCTCCATCTCTACCCCGACATCGATCCCGCGTGGATCCTCCCGAGCGTCTCGGGGGCCATCAGCCTGCACGTCTCCCAGGTCGTCATGCCCGCGACCACCGAGCGCGTGCTGCGCGCCTCCGAGCGCGCCGACCGACTGGCGCAGGGGGCCATGGCCCGCAAGGGGCGGGAGCGGCAGATCGCCGCCCTGAGGGACATGCAGGGGTTCCGGCAACAGGTGGCCGACCATGATTGGCGCGTGCACCGCAACGCCTATACCGTGTGCGTCGATCTCGACGATGACGTCCCGCCTCAGGCGCTGGCGCGGTTCGTCGAGGGCCTGCAGGGCAAGGGGGGACGGGCGCGCGACGACGACTTTGTTCAGTTGCCGTTTTTCCGCACCTCGCAGCCGGGCCAGGGCTATCGGTCGCCGATCTGGCGGCCGGACCATGACGCGCTCATTGCGGCCATGGCCCCCGCGCAGGTCTTTCGCGCCGGCTCGCCGCATCAGGAATCCCTGCGTCTGGGCCTTGCGTCGCAGCCGCTCGCCTTCGACTACAGCCATCAGGCGGTGGCGCATGGCTTCACGGTGGCCATGACCGGCGCCGGCAAGGGCGTCGACAAGGTGGCCACCATGGTCGAGACATACCCGTTCGGCATCGACTGGTATGTGCTCGAGATCGGATCGACCTATCGCTGGGCCGTCGAGGCGCTGGGGGGAGTTTACGTCAGGCTCGATCCGGGCACGGCGGCGGTCAATCCCTTGCCGCCGCGCGCCCAGGCGGCGGGCGGCCTCGATCCCCTGCTGGCCTCGGGCACGCTCAATATCCTGGCCTTCATTCTGACCGATGGCCGCACGCTGCTCGACTTCCACGAATCGGCGGCGGGGGCCGCGGCCTTGAGCCGTTTGTATGACGACGCATCGTCGACCGATCCTGGGCTCGTCGATCTTTTGAGGTCGCTCGATCGATTGGACGACGTGAGTGCCGAGCAAAGGCAGGCCTCGCGCGTCATGGCCGCCAATCTCCACAGTTTTCTGGAAACTCCCGAGGGTCGCGTGTTTGCCGGGCGCGACAATGTGCAAATCAGTCCGGGCATCAGTGGAATCGACCTCAAGGACGTGGACAGGGCGAGCCCCAAATTGCTCACGTTCTATCTCGTGTTCCTGTGCCTGCGCTTTCTGAACCTCGCGTTCGCCGGCCGCAACCAGGCGCGCGTGTTATTGGACGAGATTCACAGGTTCGTCGCCCATGCTCCCGGGGTCTTGTCGCGCCTGGTTTCCGAACTCGCGCGCATGGGCCGCAAGGAGGCGGCGGCGGTCGACATCGTCACCCAGGGGCTCGCCGAGATCGATCTCATGGAGAAGGAGATCGTGAACTCGATGCCATTGAGGTCACTGCTCTACCGCAATGATGGATGGGAGGAGATCGCCGACCGCATCGGCATGCCAAATCGCGCCCTGGAGATTTGGAAGCGGCTTCCCTTTCCCCTGCACCTCCCCTGGCGGCCGGCGATCCGTTCGGTCGGCCCCCAGTACTACGGCCTGCGGCTCACGTTCCCCGCGATGATCCTGGCTTTGGCCGACACCACCCCGGAGGGCCTGGCGCGCAAGGAGCGTATCGGGGCGGAGGTGTCCGATCCGCTGGCGCGCCTGGCCCGGTTTCGCGAGGAGGGGCCATGAAAAAGGCGTGCGCCGTCATGTTGTTGTTAGTGCTTGGCGCGGCGCCCGCCTGGGCCGTTTTGGGCGTGGGCGATATCACCTTCGACCCACCAGTCCATGCCGAGCTGATGACGCTTTTTCACCAGACCATCGCCATTTACCGCACGGTCTTGAGCGAGGTTCACAGGCTTCAGGCGGTCGAGTCGACCCTGCGCAGCGCGCAACGGGATGCCAAGACCATCGCCAACGGCAATCTTGCCCGCTATGCCGAGCGCCGGCTGCCGCATGGACTGCCGCAGGGCGTAAGAAGGCTTCTCGGCACCACGGATGCCGCGGCCCATGAGGCGCGTGCCGGCGTCGCCTATGTGCATCAGCAGTCGCGTCGCTTTGGCAGGCTTGCGCAGTTGCGCTGGCTCGGACGCGGGGTCCGTCAGGACCTGCGCTTGTCGGCCACGAATCTCGGGGCCCGCACGAGCGGGGATGTGACCGCGCGATCCACGGCGGCGCTCGCGGCCCTCGCCGCCAAGCGGGCGCGGACGCGGGAGCGGCAGGCGATCCGGCGCGCCGCGGAACGACGCAACGCGCGCCATCTGCCCGAGGAGGCGGCCTCCTTGTATCGCGCCTTTGGGGAGGGCTCATGAGTAGCGCCTCGCTGGTCGCGGATCTGCTTGGCTATCTGAGGCCGGCCGGCGTTTATCGCGCCGCCGCCCCCGTGGCCGACGTCCTCATGCGCACGGTCACGCCCTCGCTTTTCGTGGTGGCCTTGTACACGCGCCTGCTGGAGGCGCAACTCGATTCCGTATCGGGCACGGGACAGCTCGCGCGCGTCATCCGCGATGCCGCCGCATGGGGGGTCGTCCTGAGCGCGTATTTCGCGCTGGGCGGCCTCGTGAACCACTACCTGAATGCCTTGTACGCGGCCATGGGCCGCGTCGGGTCCTTGCGCCTCGTGGCCGCGCAGATGTCCGCGCTTCTCGACACCGCGGCCAAGGGGCCAAGCGGGGTATGGGGCACCATCAAGGAGATCAATGCCTTGCCCCTGCGTCTTGCCACCGTGCTTTTGTACTACGCGACGCTGGTCATGACGACCTTCCTCGAGGCCTTGCTGCGGATCGCCCAGGCCATCGGTTATGAGTTCGCGTTCCTCTACGGTCTCGTGGCCATACCGCTGGCCTTGAGCCGCACGCTGTCTCTCTTGCGCGGCTTTGCCAAGCTGCTCGGGTTCTTTGTGCTATGGCCCGTCGTGCAGGCCCTTTTGTTGGCGGTGTTCTCGCCGATCTTCACGCACGCCGTATCCGATCTTCAGGGCCTGCTGGGCAAGGCCGACTACATGATCGTGTACGCGCACATGCTGTTCACCATCTTGAATCTCATCTTGTGCGCGGTATTGCTCGCGGCCCCCTACATTACGGCAAGCCTCATAGAGAATGCCGGCGCCGCCCACCCGCTGGTGACCCCCTATGTGGGCTCGCTCACGCAGATGGGGACCACGATGGCCGCCGGAGTAAGCGCCGGCGCCGCCGAGGCCGCGGACTACTACCTGTACGGTCCCGACGAGGACATCTTGTCGTTGCCCCCGCGGCGCATGCCCGAACTGCACATCCCGCCCGACCCGAATTTCTCGCCGAGCGAGCGCGATGGCAGCAAGCCGCGCACGAATTATCTCAATCCGAGATTCGATGGACCTCCAAGGAGTAGTCGAAACGATGATTTCTCTCGACGCTAACGTTTGGCGCCGTCATGGCCCTCAGGGACTTTTGATGCAGCGCCTGGCCCGCTATGCGCTCCTGGGCTGGATGCTGTTTGGTTGCGCGGCCCTGGCGTTCGTGCTGCTGGCCCTTGTTACCGTCTGGCGCACGCCCCCCATCATCGCCGTCGACCGCGCCGGGACCATTCTCGGGCGCATCGAGTGGCTTGGCGCGGCCCATCGATCCCGTCGCGAGATCATCGCGGCGTCCATGCGATTCCTGCAAGACTATCTCAGCGTGAATGGCGCGACGGTCGTGCCGGATTACGTCCAGGCCCTCGACATGATGGCCCCGCCACTGCGCGCCAGGACCGTGGGGATCCTGCGCAGGACCGCCTACATAGCCCGGGTGCGCGCCGCGCGCCTGCGCTCGTGGGTGAGTTTCACGAAAAGCCCGGGCCACCGGCGCCTTTTGCGCAGGGATCGCGATCGCTTTCTGGTGCGCTTATCCGGGGTTCTGCATGTCATCCTTCCGGACGGTCAGCGTCATAGCGAACGCTTCGCGCTCGTCTTGACCGAGATCGCGGTGGCGCGTCGCATGCACGATACCGCCGGCATTCTCGTGGAGGCGATCACCACCTCATGATGCCCACCCTGCCCGCCCCCCTGAGACCGTTCGCGCCCCATGCGCGCACCGTGGTCCTGCGCCCCTACCGGGCGTTGGCGGCCACTGTCGTGCCTGACCTCGGCCTGCGCCTCATCTTCCCGGGCGGAGCGCCGCCCGCGCGCTTTGCGCTCACCAATCCGCTGTTTCAGGCGGCGCGGCTCGGGCGCCGCGCCATTCTCATAACCGTGGCGCGCGGGGCCCACAAACGCTATTGCGGAAATGCCTTCGTGGATTGGCAGGCCTTTTATGTGTCACTGCTCGTTTGCACGACACAGAGCGGCCGTCACTATACGAGCGACATCCTGTTTACGCGCCCGCGCCCGCCAAGGATGACGCCTCCCCCGCGTCCGGCCCCCATTTCCGCATGGGCGCGCGCCTGGGCCTACGCGGCCTTCGGACCGCTTGCGCGGATCGCGATCCGAAAGCGCGTCGCCCTCACCCGCGGCGCGCGCACCATCGCGCTGCGCGTGCGCCGGCTCTTGCTCATGCCTGGCGAGCAGGTGCTCGGTTTCGCGCTCTCGGGCGTCAAGGGTCCGCTCGGCCCGATTCACGGCGTCACGCTTTTTCGTGGCCGTCATAAGTGGCGGCGCGTGCCGGGCGTCCTCGCCTGTCATCCGTCAGCGCCCAGCCGGCATGCCGCCTGCGCGCTTGCGCTGGTGCCTCCGGCTCGCCATGTCAGGCGCTGGCATCTGGTCGTGCTGACCGCCATCGGACCGGTCCGGTTGTCATGGTAGTCGCATCCCCCGCCACCCCCGCGGCCATTGTGCGCCGCCTCGTGCGCCAAAGGCCTTCGGCGCCGTCGCTCTTTCACAGGCTGCTTGGGCTCGTGGATGCCAAGGCCCCGCGCCCGCGCGCGGCGCAGGCAATGGCGCCCCCACGCGCCCCGGCGCGTCGCCCCATGCCCTTTGCCGTAGCCCAAGCCCGCGCGCACGCCAAGCCGTTGATCCTGGCCAACCCGACGCCCACGTTCGGCATCCGGCCGGGTTCGTGGATCCCCGTGGTCTTGCGTCACGGCGTCACGGACCGGGACCCGGCCCTGGTGGTCTTGCATATCGAGGCCCCCGTGCGTGGCCTGCGGGGCATCGTGCCCGCCGGGACCCGTCTCCTCGGTCGTATCGAGGGGGCGCGGCTTGGACGCGTGCAGATCGGCGTCACCGAGGCGGTCACGCCCAGCGGCCAAATGGTGCCATTCGCCGCCACGGCCTTCGGTGCCGACCATGGCCTGGGCCTTCCGGCCTATGTGCTCGGCGGGCGGCGCAAGGCCGCGCTTGCGGCCTTCGCGCAATCGGTGGTGGAGGGCGTGGATGCCATCGTCGGGGCCATGGAGGCCCAGTCCTCGGTGGCTTCCGAGGCCTTGGGCCAAGTGGGCACCAATACCCTGAATGCGTCGGCGGACTGGCGTATCCCGCGCCGGATCCTCTACGTCCCGGCGCAGCAGGCCTACGTGGAGACGCAGAAAACATCATGAAGACAATCCAAAAAGTGAGCCTTTTCTTGGTCGCGTGGGGCTTACCCGCGGGCGCCGCCGCTTGGCGGTTGGCCG
The DNA here is from genome assembly GCA_027335965.1 of Acidiferrobacter sp. Next base: position 9,570 of record DAHWGZ010000016.1, on the reverse strand, counting down.
CGGGCGGCGGCCTGCTCGGGGGGTTCGTGCCGGGCGGCGCCTTTGGCTGGCAATTCACCGGGCAGTGGACGCGCTCGGGGTATGCGGGCCAACGCTGGCTCCTGGAGGCCGACGTCGGTCAGTACGCCACCGACGCCGGCCCCGTCGCGTGGCTCGAGCGCGGGCGCGCCACGAGCCTGCTGGCGTTCTGGGAGCGCAGGACGCCCTTTAGCTACGCGTTTCGTCCCTGGCTTGGAATCGGGGGCGGGGTCTCGCGCTATCAGATCGATGAGAGGCAGCTCCTGAACGGCCAGGGCTATGTCATCGCCTCCCCTCCATCGATCGTCGAAAACGATGCCGACCTGGCGGTCACCATGACCGTGCCGCTCGCGCGGTCCTGGTCCGTGGCCATTACCGCGCAGACGGGGTTCCCCTCGCGCATTTCCACCGTGAGCATGACCGTGCTATGGAGGTTATTTTGAAGATACGCAAACTCTACAAAGTGGTATCGCTTGCCGGCCTGGCCTTGAGCGGCTGCCGGCTGGGCAACCCCGAGGCCGCGACTCCCATGCCGCAAGGATCCGTCGCCGGCTATGTCGTGAGCGCGGGCCCCGTGGCGGGCGCATCGGTGTCGGTGATCGGGCCAAGCGGGGTGCTTGGCGCCACGCGCACCGACGACGGCGGACATTTCACCGTGTCCCTGCAGAGCCTTGATGCAACCATCGAGCTCGTGGCGAGCGGGGGGTCCTATGGCAACGCCGCCGGCGCCAACGTCGCCTCCGACACCCTGCGCGCCGCGCTCGCCTACCAGCAGGGCGGTAACGAGGCGGTGGCGATCACCCCCATGACGAACGCCATCGTCGCCGCCGAGGGCTATTTCGAGCGCCAAGGGATGCCCGCGGCCGCCGCCGTGGCGCGCGCCGATGCCGAGTTCACGGACTGGCTCGGCTTCGACCCCTTGCTCACGCAACCGGTGTTGCCATCCAGCGGGGGCGGGCAGGCGCTTGGCGCGGGTCTGCGCTATGGCCTCGTGCTCGCGGCCCTCAGGCATTGGGCGCACGCCAACGCAAGCCGAGCGCAGACGCTCACCGGGCTCATGGCCGCCGATGTCGCCTCCGATGGCCTCCTAAACGGCGCCGGATCCGCGGGCGCGCTGATGCTGGGGTCCGTTCCGTTGTCCGCCAACGCCTACCGGCAAGGGCTTGCCGACGCGCTCTTGCAGGTCGCGGCGGCGGCCCCGTCGGGGTCCGCGGACTCGCTCTCCGGGCCCAACGCCTCGGCGCTTCTGGCCTATGCCCGAACGCTTGCCGAATCGACATCGCCCTTGTTCGGGGCCCTCGCGCCCGCGCCTTTTGGCGGCAACGGGATTGCGTTGACGGTCTCGCCCCTGCCGTCGTGGACCCATGGAACGATGGTCGTGAACGGATCGGTGACGGATCCTTATGGGCTGCCGGTGTCGGTGACGATCGCCATCGATCAACAGCAATACCAGACCGTGACCGCGACCCCGGCGTTTGCCTTTACCATCGACACCAGCAGCCTAAGCGATGCCGTGCACGGCGTGACCGTGACCGCGCAGGATGCGGCCGGCGAGGGGGCCTCTTATCAGGCATCCGTGGGCATCGATAATACGCCACCGCAGGCCTGCGTGACCGTGTTTCAGCCGGTGGTGGGGGGCGTCCTGGTGGCGGGCCGGTGGCAGGACCTGTCGGGGGTCGTGGCGGGGGTCGCCGACGGCGCCGCCCTTGCCATCACCCCCGGTGTCTGGGAGGTGTCGGTGCCGGTGCCGGTGCCCTCGCCCCTGGTCGTCGCCATGACCGACGCCGCGGGAAATCAGCAAAGCTTCTCCTGGGCCTTGAACAGCGCATCCAATCCCGCGCCATGCCCTTGAGAACATGCCCGCGGCCGATTGACGTCCCGTGGGGACCGGGGTAGCGTCATGACCATCGCCCGGCATGGATGCCGGGTCATGGTTTCACTCTCATTCAAGGACGAACTCGGCATGGAAACTCTCGCGATCCCGTTGCCCGCCAACCTTCCACCCGATGTGTGCACGGAGATCACCAAGCGCGCCTGCTATTGCGATACCGCCATCCTGAAGTCCCGCTACCGCCAGGATTCGAACTGTCTCGAGATCGATCTGCAAGGCGTGGGGGCGGGCGGCGATGTGGCGGCCAAGCTTGAACATCTGATCGGGAAGATGCAGGTCGAGCGCCTGGCGGTCACGCCCAAAATCCTGCGCGCGCGATCCTTCGAGTCGGGCGGATTTTCCGGAGAGGCCCATGAGGGGCTTGTCGAGCAGGGCGCCGTGTGGGCCTCGGGCCAGGGGACGGTGGGCCGCAGCGGGGTGTTCATGCAGCTCCTGAACCGCCTCGATGGCATTCTGGAGCGTCTCGCCGGGCGCGAATTCCAGGCCGTATCCCAATCCTATAATTCGCTCGTGCCCAGCGATTGGTTGCGGCGCGCCGGGTATTTCGCGTCGTTCCCCCATTCGGTCACGTTCGCCGTGCACCTGAAGGAGGACTTCGAGGCAATCGAGCGCTTCGGGGAGCGCCATCGCCGGGGCGAGAGCCCGGTCTTCGAGGACGTAGCGGAGATCGCGCCCCCCGAATACTGTCTTTCGCCGGCGGTGTGTTATCACACTTATGGCGCGCTCATGGGGCAAAGCCTCCCGGCCGGGACGGCCACCGCCTTCACCGCGCATGGGCGATGCTTTCGCTACGAATCGAAGAATCTCACGGGCCTGGACCGGCTGTGGGAGTTTTCCATGCGCGAGATCGTCTGGCTCGGCGCGCGCGATGCGGTCCTGGCGGCCCGCGAGAGGGCTATAAACGCCATCTGGCGGCTCGTCGAGTTGCTGGACCTGTCGGCGCGGCTCGAGACCGCGTGCGATCCCTTTTTCGCGAGCGACTTCCCGTCCTTGCGCTTCTTCCAGCTGGCAAACGACCTCAAGTACGAGTTGAAGGTGGATACCGCGCCGGACGCATCGATTGCGTGCGGCTCGTTCAATTATCACGAGCGGTTTTTCGGGACCCGCTTCGAGATCGACGCCGGTGACGGGGAGCCGGCCCATACGGGATGCGCGGCATTTGGTCTAGAGCGGCTTTTGCATGCCTGTTTTTGCCAGCATGGCCTAAAGCGCACCGTTGAGCTCGTGGAGCATGCCGCCGATTGCGCGTAGAAGCGGATTGATATTCAGGGCCATTCGGACAAGGGGGGTCGCATGCAAGCCAGTCAGGTCGAGGGTGTCGGTAACGTGGAGTCCGTCGAGTGCTTCGACGAGGTGGTGAACCCGGACTTCGAGGAGGCAAGCGCGCTCATGCGCGCCAACTGGTCGCCGCCTTGTTGGGTGTACGAGCGCGACCTTTTGACGATGCATATCCTAAGGCCGACGGCCGACCCGTCGATGGCGGTGGGTCTGCGCGCCAAGAATGGCGATCTTGCCTCCTATCTCGCGTTTGTGCCCCTGCGCCTCAAGGTGGGCGACCGCCTGTATCGCGGGGTGTTCGGGAGTTTCTTTACCGTGTCGGGCCGCTACCGGCGTCACCGCCTGAGCGACCGCCAGCAGGGGCTCATGTTGGACCGCGCGCGCGACCGGGGCTATGAGCTCTATGTGGCGGTGACCGTGGCCGGCACCCCGGCCAATCAGACCGTGGCCCGCGCCTTTGCCGCGCGCGGCCTCGCGGTGCGCAGCGTGTGCAATTTCCGTTACCTGGCCGGGATTCCGGCGATCGTCAGCGCGCGCCTTGGTCCCGGCGATCCGCATCGAGTGCGACGATACGAGCCGGCCGACGCGGCAGCCGGGTTCGCGCTCCTGTCGGCCTGCACGGCCCAGGCGCCGCTTGCCAAGGTGGTGGAGCGCGAGGACATCGATTTCCTGCTGCGCCTGCGGCCGCGCGTCGCGACCTACGTCTATGAGGCGGACGGCGAGGTGCTGGGCCTCGTCAGCCTGTCGTTTTTGCCGGTTCGGTCGGAGCGGGTCGGCACGAACGCCTATGTGGAGGCGTTCGCCGCCGCGCGCCTGGAGCCCGCCGCTCGCGCGGCCTTCGTCGATACGGTGTTGCGCGCCGCGCTCGCCCAAGGCGTCGAGGCGATCATGGTGCCGGACACGGGCTACGCGGACCTCGATGCGTTTCGTCGTCTCGGATTTCGCGCGGCGCCGCGGAAACTGCGGTTGCTGCTAGGCGCCCTGCGCCCCGACATCACGGGGCTGCCGGAGACCGTGGACAGGTTCTGTCTCGACGTGTTCTAGGCCATGGCTTGGGCTTTCAGGGAGACGTTCCGGGTCTTGCTTGCCGGCCTCGGGGCCGTGATCGCGTTTCCCGCGCTGGTGCTGGCGGCGTGCGACCGGTACAGCGATGGACGCGACGATGGCTTCACGCTCGGCGGCCAGTGGCTGGCCCTGGTTCCGGGGATCATAGGCGATGCCGCGCGTGGCGCCTATTATGGTCGTACGCTCGCCCTCTTCGAGCCGGGCGCCAGCGTGCATTTCGGAAGCTACTTCTCGAAGCGCGGGGCGCGCGTTCGCGCGCGCGCCGGGATCGGCGCCTATTGCGTCATGGGTCTGGTCGATCTCGGTCCCGGGGTGCGGATCGCAAGCCGCGTGTCGATCACCTCCGGACTCCATTACCACGGGAGCGCCGCCGGCGGCGTCAGCAGCGAGGATGTGGTCAAGCGCGTGCTCATAGGCGCCAACACCTGGATAGGCGAGGGCGCGGTGATCGGCGCCGATGTCGGCGCCGATTGCATCGTCGGCATGGGGTCGGTGGTCATTCAGGCGGTCCCGGATCACTCCACCGTCATCGGCAATCCGGCGCGGCGCGTCCCCTCGGGCGCCTGAGGGGACCGGCCGATGCCTAGGCGGGCTCCGGCGAGAGCAGCACGCCCTTCATGGTGTCGAGGGCCTTCTTCTCGATCTGGCGGATACGCTCCGCGGAGACGCCATATTCCTCCGCCAGTTCGTGCAAGGTCGGTTTGTCAGCCGCCAGCCAACGCCTGCGGATGATGTCCTGGCTGCGGCCATCGAGCGACACCAAGGCGTTTTGCAGCCGATCCTGCTGCGAGCTCTCGGCATCGGCGCGCGTCAGCAGGCTCTCGGGGTTGTAGCGCATGTCCTGCAGGAAACCCGCCGGCGACGAGCGGAAATCCTCGTCGTCGCTGTCGTCCTGGGCGTCGAACGGCACATCCGCGCTCGCCATGCGCGACTCCATTTCCTTCACGGTCCCGGTCGGCACGTCGAGATCGGCGGCGAGGTTCGAGATCTCGCTCTCGTTCATCCAGCCGATCCGGGCGCGCGATTGGCGGAGATTGAAGAACAGTTTGCGCTGGGCCTTGGTGGTGGCGATCTTTACGATCCGCCAGTTGCGCAGGATGTAGTCGTAGATCTCGGCGCGGATCCAGTGCACCGCGAACGACACCAGGCGTACGCCATGCGCCGGGTCGAAGTGTTTGACGGCCTTCATCAGGCCGATATTGCCCTCCTGGATGAGGTCGGCCTGCGGCAGGCCGTAGCCCGCGAAGGCCCGCGCCACGCGCACGACGTAGCGGAGCTGGGAGAGCACGAGCCGCCTTGCGGCCTCGAGGTCGTTGTTCTCCCGGTACTCGATCGCCAGCTGCCGCTCCTGTTCGGCGTCCAATACCGGCGCCGCGTTTGCAAGCCGCATGTAGTGCGAGAGTCCGCCCTCGGCGCTGACATTGACGGCGACTGGCAAGGTGTGCATGGTCATGTCCTACCCCCTTCGACTGTCCGTATCGACCGTTGAGTACCACTGCATTTTAGCATTCTCGACCTGAGAGTGCTAATCCCTCGGAAAAGTTCCCCGGCCCGCGCCCGGACACCCGCTCGATCTAGATCCGGCTCGAGCGCAGCGCCCGCCCCACCGCGATCCGGGCCCCCAGCCATCCGAGCAGGGCCCCTCCCCCCAAAAGCCCCAAGGCCTGATTCAGGTCCGGCCCCAACAGGTGGTAGTGGGCCCCGTAGGCGCGATCGAGCGCCGCGATCGGCCCGTCCAGGGCCAGGAAGGCCGCTTCCAGGAGGATGAGCGCGCACAGCGCCCCGAGTCCCCCGGTCAATGCCCCCGCGTATAGGAAGGGACGCCGGATGAAGGCATTGGTTCCCCCAACCAGGCCGACCACGGCGATCTCGTCCGCGCGGTTTGCCACCGCCGCGCGCGTGGTGTTGCCGATAATGAGGATGAGCGCCAAGCCCAGCGCCATGGCGAGGATCACGACCAGCCGATGGCCAAAAGCGAGCGCGGCGTCGAGGCGCTCGATCCACGCGAGGTTGGACTGCACGTGGGCCACGCCGGGCACGACCTTGAGCGCCGCGGCGAGGCGCGCCACCGAGGCCGGCGTGCCCCCCTCGGGGGTGACCACGGCCACGCCCGGCAGCGGATTGTGGTGCTGGAAGGTCACGGCGGTGGCGCCAAGGCCCGAGGTGGCCGAGAATTCGCGCAGGCCCTCGGCCGGCGAGATGTAGCGCACGGTGGCGATGCCGGGGACCCGGCGGATGGCCGCGATGGCGGCGGCATGGGGCGCGCCCTTCACCAGATAGACCGACAGCGACCCGCGCGGCTGCCAGCCCGCGGTCAGGCGCTCGAGATTCAAAAGCCCGACATAGAGGCCGACTGGCAGCACCAGGGTCACGCCGATCAGGACCACGGTCAGAAGCGTGGCCGTCGGGCTGCGCGCGAAGTCCCCGAGCGTCCTCATGAACACTTGCGCATGGCGGGTCAGATAGGCCTTCATAGCGGTCCTTGTCGCGTGACTTGCGATGGTGCTGTCAAGAGCGGCAGCGGGCGCGCCCGGCAGGCGCCGTCGTCCATCTCCCGCTCGCCACGTTCATGCATCGGTCGGTAGCCCCAGGCCTTCGCGAACCGCCCGGCCGGTTCGGGGGCCGGCGTCCACGTCCCCTCCCGCCCATCCGCCACGATCGGGGTGGCGGGCCGCCCCTTGGCGCCCGTCCCTGCCGCGGCCGCGGGTCGCCTTGGGATCATGAGCGATCCCGTCGGGGCCGTCAGCCCGGTCTTGCCGGCGCCAAATCGCCGGCGGTTTGGCCATCGCGACCCCTCGGCGGGCATGGGCGGCCGGCCTATGCGGCGCTCACCATATGACCCAAGCCGAGCCGGATGACGCGGGCTCGCAAGCGCTCGATCTGGCGCAGGTCATGGGTGGCGATCAGCACCGTGACGCCATGGTCGTTGAATTCCTGGAAGAGGTCGATGATGTCATCGGACAAGGCGGCATCCAGATTGCCGGTCGGCTCGTCGGCGATGAGCAGCGCCGGGCGGTGCACGAGCGCGCGCGCGATCCCGACGCGCTGCTGCTCGCCGCCCGACAGGGCCAGGGGAAAGCCGCGCTCGCGGCCCCTCAGGCCCACCTTGTCCAGGGCTGCCAGCACGCGCTTGCGCACCTCATCGCCGGTCACGCCGGCGACCAAAAGCGGCAGGGCGACATTGTCGAACACCGTGCGCTCGTTCAAGAGCCGGTTGTCCTGAAAGACCACGCCGATCTCGCGCCGGAAGTGGGGCAGCCGGTAGGGCTTCAGACGCGCCAGGTCGTGGCCATTGACCACGACCTGGCCACGCGTCGGGCGCTCCAGCAGGCAGATCAGCTTCAATACGGTGCTCTTGCCGGCCCCCGAGGGCCCGGTGAGAAAGGCCATCTCGCCGCGCGCCAGGCTGAAACCGACATCGCTCAGGGCCTCGATCCCCAGGGGGTAACGCTTGAAGACGTGCTTAAGCTCGATCATCGATGAGTTCGGCCGGCAATACCGCATCCACGAAGGAGCGGGCCTCGAAGGGGCGCAGGTCCTCCGCCGATTCACCGACGCCCACGAAGTAGATCGGCAGCGCGAAGCGCTTGGCGAGCGCAAACACGACGCCGCCCTTGGCGGTACCGTCGAGCTTGGTGATGCAAAGGCCGGTCACGCCCACGGCCTTGTGGAATTGCTCGACTTGCATGAGCGCGTTTTGGCCGATGCCGCCATCCAGTATCAGGATGACCTGGTGCGGGGCGTGCGCGTCCAGGCGCGCGAGCGTGCGCTTGATCTTGGCGAGTTCGTCCATCAGCCCGGTCTGGGTATGCAGGCGGCCGGCGCTGTCGATCAGAAGGACGTCCACCGCCCGCGCCCGCGCCGCCTGCAGGGCGTCATGGGCGACGGCGGCGGCATCGGCCCCGCGCGGCTGGCTGATCATCGGGACGTCGGCGCGCCGCGCCCATTCGCCGAGCTGTTCGATGGCCGCCGCGCGAAAGGTGTCGCCGGCGGCGAGCAGGACCGAACGGCCCTCGGCGCGCAGCCGCACGGCGAGTTTTCCGATGGTGGTGGTCTTGCCCGCGCCGTTCACGCCGATCAGGAGCACGATCTCGGGCTGGTGCGTGATCGGCCAGGGCTGCTCGCAGGGCGCCACGATCTCGTAGAGGATGGCGCGCAAGGCCGCGTAGACGGCCTCGGTATCGCCAAGCTCCTTGCGCGACACGCGTCTTGTGATGTCGGCCATCACGGCGGTGGCGGTGTCCACGCCGAGGTCGGCGGTGATGAGGACGGTTTCCAGGTCCTCGAGCAGTGCCGCGTCCAGGGCGCGCTTGCGCCCGAGGAGGGTGCCCACGTTCCCGCTCAAGGCCCGCCGGGTGGCGGTGAGGCGTTCGCTCAGACGGGCGAAGACACCCGGTTTCTCGCTCTTGTCGGCAGTCGTCTTGCGAAAGAGCGCCATACGGGGCTAGCCGGTCTTACGGGTCAGCGCCAGATACTTCTCGTACAGGGATTCCTTGCTCTCCACGTGGTCCGGGTTCTTTGGGATGCAGTCGACGGGACAGACCTCGACGCACTGGGGGGTATCGTAGTGGCCCACGCATTCGGTGCAGGAATTCGGATCAATGCGGTATATCTCTTCGCCTGGGGAAATGGCCCCATTGGGGCACTCCGGCTCGCAGACGTCGCAGTTGATGCAGTCGTCGGTAATCATTAAGGCCATGGCAGCCCTCCTCGATAGAGGCGCAAGTCTACCGCAACGCGGTCGTCAATGCAGCCTTCACGGCGGGGTGGACGAACGGGCTCACATCCCCTCCCAGGGCCGCGATTTCCTTGACGAAGGACGACGACAGCGCGCCGTCGCGTTCCGACGCCGGCAGAAACAGGGTCTCGACCGTGGCGTCGAGTCGGCGGTTCATGCCGGCCATCTGGAACTCGTACTCGAAGTCCGATAGCGCGCGCAGGCCACGCACGATGACGCGCGCCCCATGGCGGTGGATGAAGTCCATGAGCAGGGTATCGAAACCGATGACCGCCACCCCCGGGACCCCCGCCAGGGCCTGTTCGGCGAACGCCACGCGCTGCTCCAAGGAAAACAGCGGGGCCTTGCGCACATTGGCGGCGACCCCGACGATGACCCGCGGAAACAGCGCCGCCGCGCGCTGCACGATGTCGGTATGGCCGTTGGTGAAGGGGTCGAATGTCCCCGGATAGACGACGGTGGTCACGGGCAATCCTCAGGACGCGATCGTGGCGAGGCCGAAGGCGACGAGACCCGCCTGCCCGCGTCTGTGCCATTGCAGGCCTGCCGGCAACTCGAACCGGTCGGCTACCGCGCTTTC
>DAHWGZ010000169.1 GCA_027335965.1 Acidiferrobacter sp. | reverse complement strand
CCGTCGTGGCATCGCTTCGAGATTTCCTGCTTCCAGTCATCGCGGCGGCGAACGCTGAAGCCGACTACCCGCAACACTGGCCCGCTGGTGGACCCTGGTCATCAGTGGTGGGGTGAAACGGGTGGCAAAGCCCGACCCGCGCTCGCTGCTCATCCCACAGCGCCGGTGGATCGACCGCCAGATCGAACAACGTGATGCGGTTCGGCAGAACGTCGTCCAAGATGGCCGCCACGATGTCGGGCGCCAGTGTGGTCAGATTGACCATCCGGCTGACATAGCTGTTGTCGATTCCTTCCCGCGTGGCGATCTCCTTCAAGGACTTCGCTTCCCCCGATTCCAGCATGGCCAGCCAGCGGTGCCCCCGGGCCAGCGCCAGTTGAATGGAGGTCGGCGCCACGTCCCACGGTCTGACCGGGGCGGTTTCGCCATTCGGCAAGGTGACCAGTTTGCGACCACTGCGGCGCTTGATCTGTAACCGCTCCATAAACCCCACCCTGCCGCGGTTCTCCTGATCCCGTTACGCTTCCCGCCCATCACATTCGATGGAGGAGGAACGCATGACCACGACCCGACGATCCGTAGCCGAGTGGGAGGAGGTCTTTCGTGAACACGAGGCCTCCGGCGAGAGTGTGGCAACCTTCTGTACCCGCCGCGGGGTCGCCTTGTCGCCCTTCTATCGGTACCGGAGGCGGCTGCGTACGGCCCCACCAGCACCCAAGGGCTTGTCACCGGCCTTCGTGCCGGTGACGGTCACGCCCAAAGGTCCGCAGGCGGCGATCACGCTCACGGTCGGTCGGGTCGCGATGGCGTTCGCGCCGTCCGTGCCCCCGGCCTGGGTGGCAGCCCTCCTTGCGGCCCTGGAGGCCTGAGGCCCATGCGCATGTTCGTGGACCCCCAGGCGGTGTACCTGCACCGCGACCCCACATTGTCGGCCGCATGGCTGATCGACTTCCGCGCGGGGATCGACGGCCTGGCTCAGCGTGTGGAGCAGACCCTGGCCCTGTCGCCCTTGACCGGCGCGCTCTTTCTGTTCACGAACCGCAGGCGGGATAAGGTGAAGATCCTCTATTGGGATCAGACCGGCTTTGCGCTGTGGGCAAAGCGCCTGGAGGCGGCGCGCTTCGCCTGGCCGCGCAAGGCCTCCGAGGCGGTCCTGACACTGACAGAAGACCAGCTCCAGTGGCTGCTCGCGGGCTATGACATCACGCTTATGAAGCCGCATCCCTCCTTGGTGTATCAGCGGGTTTCTTAAGCAAACAAGCGCGGTCGTAGAGGTGCATTATCGCTTCGATTATCGTATAATCGTGACTATGAAGAATGCGAAACCTGGTACGGTGTTGTCGAGCGATGTCGAGGCCTTACAGGCCCTGATCGCGCGGCAGACGGCCCAGATTAGCGAGCTCGACCAGGCCCTGCTTACACGCGATGCGCGGATCGCCGAACTCACCCGCCGCGCCGAGCTCCTGCAGGAGCAATTGAACCTCGCGATCGCCAAGCGCTATGGCGCGCGCAGCGAGAAGGGCCCGAGCCCCCAGATGGGGCTCTTCGATGAGGCCGAGGTCGAGGCCGAGCGGGAGGCCCTCGAGGCCCAGGAGCCGCCGGCAGTCGAGAGCGTGGTGGCCGGTCACGTTCGTAAAGCCCGCGGCTACAGGAAGCCCTTGCCGGCCGCGCTGCCACGGGTCGATGTCATTCACGAGCTCCCCGAAGACGCGCGCCAGGGCCCCGATGGGCAGCCGATGGTGGTGATCGGCGAAGAGGTGAGCGAGCAGCTCGACATCGTGCCGGCTACGACCAGCCATGCGGCCGGCAATGTCCGGGTGTTGCGCCATGTGCGCCTGAAGTACGGATGGGGCGACGAGAATGGCGCCTCGGGCGTCACGATCGCCCCGCTGCCCCCGCAGCCCTTAGCGAAGACCCTGGCAAGCCCCGGGCTCCTGGCCCATATCGTGGTCTCGAAGTACCAGGACGCCTTGCCCCTCTATCGCCAGGAGCAGATCCTGACGCGCATCGGGGTGGATCTGCCGCGCGCGACCTTGGCGCGCTGGATGGTGGGGGTGGGCACGGACCTGATCCAGCCTGTGATCAACCTCCTGCGTGACCAACTGCTGGCCTCCGGGCTTATCAGCATGGACGAGACCCCCACCCAGGTCTTGAAGGAGCCGGGCAAGACCGCCGAGTCTAAGTCCTATCTGTGGGTGCAGCGGGGCGGACCCCCCGAGACCCCGATCATCCTCTTCGACTACGATCCGAGCCGCTCGCAGGAGGTGCCCAAGCGCCTGCTTGCCGACTTCCAGGGCATCCTGCAGACCGACGGGTACGCAGGTTATGTTGTGCCGAAATTTATGTTGCGGCCCTCACGATCTTCCCCGACGCCGAGCACCGCTGGCGCGAATTGACGCAACATAATATTGCGCGCCTTCTGACCTTCTCATCCTCATTGGGAGGTCACCATGTCCAAGATATCCGCCCCTGCCAAGCCCTTACCGAAGTCATATGGTGAGGCACCGTTTGCCGTTGAGCGAGACCACTATCTGCGGCACTGTAAAGAGCTCGGCACAAGCCCGCGCTATCTCTCTCGAAAAGGCAAAGAACTGGCTCGAATCGCACGATTGCTGCCCGCAAATGCCCCTCAAGGTATTGATAGGGATCAGCTGCAGGCCATCGCCCGGCAGCGCGCCTCGGGCCTTAGCGCCGCGATCGAGAGACAGGTCATGATTGTAGGGCGACCCTGGCTTCGATTTCTGGGATGGTGGCGGGAACCGGTTATCAATCTGCCCTGCCAGGATCAACTCGACGGCTATGTGAGATGGATGCGCAATGAACGAGGCTTTAGCGCTTCCACCGTCCATCAATGGCAGGGTCGTATCAAGCAGTTTCTTCGGTGGTGCATGATCAGGCAATGTCCTCTCAATGCCCTGCGGCCCAATGATGTGGACGCGTACTTCGTCCAGAACGCGTCGCGCTGGGGCCGCCTGTCAATGAAGGTCATGACGGGCGCGTTGCGGGTCTTTCTGCGCTATGCGGCCCATCAGGGTTTGTGCGACCCGCGCTTAGCCGATGCGCTCCGTACGCCACGTGTCTACACCCAGGAGTCGCTGCCCTCGGCGCCAGCATGGGCGGACGTCCAACGCCTTGTGGCGACCACCGAGACCGACAAGCCCGCCGACATCAGAGACCGCGCGATTCTGCTGCTCTTGGCAATCTATGGGATGCGCCGTGGGGAAGTGGCGGCCTTGCGCCTGGAGCATGTGGACTGGGTGGGACGCACGCTGCAGGTGTTTCGGCTAAAGCGACGGCAACCCCAGGTCTACCCTTTGTTGCCCACGGTGGCCGAGGCCTTGGCGCGGTATATTGATACGGTGCGCCCGCCCGTGGCCTTTTCCGAGATCTTTATCGGACTGCAAACGCCCCGGCGTCCGGTAACCCCACAGGCCCTCTACCGCATAGTCAATACCAAGTTTAAGGCGCTGGGGATCGCTACGCGTCATCGCGGTCCGCATGCCCTGCGCCATGCCTGCGCCGTCCGCCTCGTGGCTCAAGGAGTCCGCCTCAAGGAGATTGGCGATCATCTAGGCCATCGCACCTCCTCGGCAACGATGGCCTATGCCAAGGTCGATATGGCGGCGCTCCGCGAGGTCGGTGACTTCGACTTGGGAGACCTGCCATGAAGCTCATCGATGTGGTGACCGCGTACATCATGTTGCAACAGTCACTCGGCCTGCGGTTCCAGTCTGGCGGTCGGCTCCTGCGGCGGTTTGCTCGTCTGATGGGCGATATCCCTGTCGATGCGGTGCGCCCGGAAGGCGTAGCGGCGTTCTTGCAAGGGGCGGGGGCGCTCAGTGCAACGTGGCAATTAAGGCATGCCATATTA
>DAHWGZ010000168.1 GCA_027335965.1 Acidiferrobacter sp. | reverse complement strand
TTGCCCAGCGCACCCAGGCCACCCGGCACCGCCGGCCAGCTGATGGTGGTGCCATAGCCCACGTGCGAGTTCCAGTACGGCGTCGAGAATGACAGGTACTGGCTGAATATGAAGGTATCCCCACTGCCATCGGTTCTATGAATGGGGGTGATCAAATGATGCGGCAGGCGCCGGCCCGGGTTCAAGCGGGCGATCGCCGGGGCATTCCAGTAGCGGATCTTGCCATCATAGATTCCGGCCAGGACCGGACCGCTCAGCTTCAGATGGACGCCGTTCAGTCCCGGGATGTTGTAGTCGATCGTCTGCGCCGAGATGGCGAGCGGAATATTCAAGATCGCGGGGTTCTGCTTGACCTGCATATCGCTCATGTAGGCATCCGACGCGCCGATCTGCGCGACGCCCGATATGGCCTCCGAGATCCCGGTACCGCTCCCCGTCCCCTGGGTCGTGATGCGCACGCCCGGGTGGCTGCGCGTGTAGGCCGGGACCCACAGATTGAACAAGGGATACAGCAAGGTGGAGCCGGTCTCGGTCACGTCGACCGTGCGCGCGTACGCCTGAGGAATATTCAAAATACCGGCGACCGCCAGCGCGAGTACCGACCCCCCGAGCACGGCGTTAAGCGGGGACTTGCCCATTCTTTTTAGCATAGCTGCCTCTAGGGTTGGTGGATTGCCGTGAAGCCTACGGAGCATTCATGACAACCATGTGACAGGCATCGCGCGGCCATTTTAACCCAATCCCCGCTCATTGCCACCACCCCTTCGCCACGGCCGCAAGGCCCGCCACCCTCACGCGGCCGGCAACTCATGCAGGCGCGCGACGCGTTCCTCCCCAACCCCCGGGGCGATGGGGGCGCGCTCCTCAGCCTGCGCCGCGCGGCGGCGGCGGCGCAGGCCCGCCGCCGACAGCCCGGCAAGCCCCAGACCCAAGCCCGCCATGATCGCGAGGGTACCGCGGTGCAGGGTCGTCCAGACCTCGGGACTGCGGCTGATCGAGCGATCGGAAAACGGGCCGTGGACGCCGTGGTCGCCGGGGACCGGCCGCCACAGATTGTCGGGGCGCGTGCGGTCGACCGGCCCACGCGCCTCCTGCGAGCGGTAACCGTGGCGCGCCAGATAATGATCCAGGATGCCGGGCGCGATCTTGTTGGCGAGAATGGCGACGACGGTCGAGCCGCCGACATCGATCTCGCGACGGTTATGGCGCGCGGCCCAGACGACGGCGCGGGCCCCAACCTCGGGCTCATAGATCGGAGGAACTGGTTGAGGATTATGATGCATCTTATTCTTCGACCATGAGAATTGTGTCGTATTCATGGCTGGCATCTGGACCATGGTCACGCGCACGCGGCTCTTGTCATGCAGCAATTCCGTGCGCAGCGACTCGGTAAAGCCCTCGATCGCGTGCTTGGCCCCGCAATAAGCGGCCTGCAGGGGGATGCCGCGATAGGCGAGCGCCGATCCGACCTGGATGATGACGCCCCGGTCGCGCGGCAGCATGCGGCGCAAGGCCGCCATGGTGCCGTAGGCATAGCCGAGATAGGTGACTTCGGTGACCCGCGCGATCTCCTCCGGACGCAGCGCCTTGACCGGCGAGAACACCGAGACCATGGCGTTATTGACCCACACCGAGATCGGTCCGAGCTCCGCCTCGACGGCTTGCGCGGCGGCCTCGACCTGATCGGCGTCCGAGACGTCGGTCGGCACCACGAGCGCCTCGCCGCCCAAAGACTCCACCTCCCGCTTGGCGGCCTCAAGCCCCTCGCGCCCGCGCGCCAACAGACCGATCTTCGCGCCCTGGCGCGCAAAATCGCGGGCCACGGCGCGGCCGTGTCCGGCGCTCGCGCCCGTTATGACGACCACATCCCGAGTGTTTGCCATATGTCCTCCTGGTCGGATAAAGAGAGGGGTTTTGCTAAAAGTCGCGCGCCCTGCCGCGGCCGCCGGCGGGAGAGGGCGTCAGGGCCGCGGTCAGCGCCGGCGACCCGCCCCGCCGGGGGTCTGGCGACCCCCTTCACGCGGTCCGGTCGAGGCCGCGCGCGGGATCGAATCCAAGCCCGGCCCACGCGACGGCCTCATGGGCCCTCGCGAGGGTTTCGCGGTCGGCCCTCGATTCCTATCGTACCGATACCGGCGGCGGCATTGATCCGCCTTAGGGATGGCGCCGGACGGCGAAAGAATCGGCGAACGACGCGCCGGCGCGGGCCCCGGGGCCTGGAGGCCAAGCCCCGGGCGTCGACCCCGCGGCCTCATCGGGGCGCGTCGGACGAGACCTCCGGGGGCGGTTCCCGGCACGGCATGGGGAGATCGCAGCGTGTCAATCGATCCCGCAAGGCGCAATAGCCATAGGTCGCCCCGAGGCTGCTCGTGCCCGACGACAACGCGAGCAACCCCGGGAATAGATCCCCCTGTTCCAGATCGCGGCCCGTGCTCCAGTGCCGGCAACCGGGACAGCCCCCGGTCTTCAATGCAGGGCCGTCCATTGGGCCCCAAACACGATCACGGACAGGACGTAGCCTACGACGAGGTTCACGGCGACGCCGGCGGAGAACACGAATAACACCCGGCGCTCCACCGCCCACATCTGGCGAAGGTGGGTGTTCAGGCCGATCGCGAGAAAACAGAGCGTGAAGGCCCACGTCCGCAGGCCCACCAGGGGCACCAACAGGTCATGGCGAAGTATGGGTGTCATCTGCAGGGTCAGCAGGCTCATGACGCCCGCGGCCAGCAAAAAGCCGATGACGAACTTGGGCACGCGCCGCCACCAGGCATGCGCGACCGCCGCGTCGGCGAACGAAGACCGTGCCTCGGGCGAGCGATGCCGGCTCACGGTGAATGTCCAGAAGATCGCCCACAACCCTATCCAGACGTCGCGGCCGATCACCTTGGTCAAGGTGAACGCCTTGATCACCACATTGGCATGACCCACCATCGCCCCAAAACTGCTGGCCGCGGCCATGCCGGCGGCATCGGCGAGCTCGGATGTCCCGATCCACGCGCCCCCTTGCCCGGGGCTCAGTCCAAAAAAGACCGCCAATTGCGGAAGCACCACCACCCAGGCGAGCGAGAACAGGATCACCAGCGATATCGCCTGATAGATCTCCTGGCGCCGCGCCTCCACCGCCGAGCCGGCGGCCATGGCGGCCGACACCCCACAGACCCCCGCGCCGGTCCCCAACACCGCCGACTGGCCGTGACTCAGGCCGCGCCAGCGGCCAAGGCCATAGATCGCGCCCACCGTAACGATGGTGCCGACCGCGGCCTGCACCAATGCCGCCGGCCCAGCGCTCAAGAGCAGCGACAGGGGAAAGGTGGCCCCGAGCAGGACGATCCCGGTCTTCAGATAGAGCTCGACGCGCAGGGCCGGCCTGATCCAATCGGGGATCGTCATCAGGTTGCCTATGACAAGCCCGAGGAGCAGGGCGACGACCGGCGGCTCGAGCTCGAAACGCGCGGACTGCGCCCAGCCCGATATCGAAAACGTCACCAAGGCCAGCAGAAACAACACCAAGAATCCCATCAGGAAGCGTTCGAGGTCCAGATTGAGAAAGATCACGGGTAGGGCGAGAAACAAGGAAAAGACGACGGGCTGCAATATGATCGCATCCCATCGCTGATCGAAGAACGCAAACAGCGTGCCCCAGGTTTGCCAATGGAGCCCCGCGGTGTTCAAGGCCACCATCTGCGCAAGCGGTGAACCCGCCTGCCACGCCATCCATACCCCAAGTAAGGCCAAAAGCCCAATGACCGTGGCCCATAGATCTTCTGTCTTTAGCATCCCCCCTCCCTCCGCTCATTTTTATAGTGTTCGTTCGCGTGGCAGCGGGGGCTGCTTTCTCTCTATACGCACCGCCCGGCCGGCACACCAACCCATTGGGGGTGGTATGGCCGGCAATCCGCG
>DAHWGZ010000167.1 GCA_027335965.1 Acidiferrobacter sp. | reverse complement strand
GGCGGTGGCCGGTTGTTCATAAGCGTGCGCGACCGGGACCGCGCGGCTGCGGTGCCGATCGCCCGCTACTTTGCCGACCATGGGTTCGACCTTTTGGCGACGCGCGGCACCGCGGCCGTGCTCGAGGCATCCGGCCTCACCGTGCGCGCGGTCAACAAGGTATCCGAAGGCCGGCCGCATGTCGTGGACATGATCAAAAATGACGAGATCGATATCATCGTCAATACCGTAGCTGACAAGCAAAGCATGGCCGACTCCTATCTGATCCGCCGTGAGGCCTTGCAGCATAAGGTAACGAACTATACGACGCTCGCGGCGGCGCGGGCGGCGTGCGAGGCGCACGGACACATGCAGGAGTTCGAGGTGCGATGTTTGCAGGACTTGCATAAGGAGATTGCGCATGATTAAAGTTCCTCTCACGGTAAGCGGCGCCGAGAAGCTAAAGCAGGAGCTGCACCGTCTGAAGACTGTCGAGCGGCCGCGCATCATACAGGCGATCGCGGAGGCGCGCGCGCATGGCGATTTGTCGGAAAACGCCGAGTACCACGCGGCCAAGGAACAGCAAAGCTTCATCGAGGGGCGGATCAGCGATGTCGAGACCAAGCTCGGTCACGCCCAGGTCATAGATCCGCTGACCGTCAATGCCCAAGGCCGGGTCGTGTTTGGCGCGACCGTGAATCTTTTCGAGGAAGAGGGGCAGCGCGAGGTCACCTACCAGATCGTCGGCGACGACGAGGCGGACATCCAGGACGGGAAGATATCGATCAGTTCCCCGATCGCGCGCGCTTTGATCGGCAAGGAGAGCGGCGATATCGTGGAGGTCAGCGTCCCGGATGGCACCCGCCAGTATGAGATCCTCGACATCCGCTACGTCTGATCCGTCCAGGACCTCATCGCCCGCGGTTGCGCGGATCGCGGCGGTCTTGTGGATGGGTAGCCTGTGGACGGTCGCGGGCGTCGTTCCCTTGTTGTTCTGGCGGCTCCCGCAGGCGGTGGCGGGCGGGCTCGCCGGCGATCTGTTCGCCGCCGGGCAGGGCTTGGGCCTCGTCTTGGGCGGGATCGTCGCCGGCGCCGTGCCACCCGGCCGTTGGCGGCGCCTGGCGCGCATCGCCTGGGGGCTCGACGGGGTGTTTGCGCTCCTCATCCTGCCGATCATGGCGATGCTGCGCGATACCCCGCACTTTGGGCCGGGGAGCCCATCCTGGGGGCCGTTCATGGCCTTGCACCTCGTATCCACGACCGTCTACCTCGTAGAGGGCGTCTTGGGGCTCGTGGTCGTGGCCCGCGCCCTGTGAAGGCCTGAACACCGTCCCATGGCCCGCAACCGCTGGATGGACGAGCACTTCGCCGACCCCTACGTGAAACGCGCGCAGGCCGAGGGCTACCGCTCGCGGGCCGCCTACAAGCTCATGGAGATCGATGCCCGCGACCGCCTCATCCGCCCGGGTTCCGTGATCGCCGATCTCGGCTGCGCCCCCGGGGGGTTCGCGCAATACGCGGCGCGCCGCCTTGGGCCCGGTGGGCGGATCGTGGGGGTCGATGTCCTGCCCATGGACCCGCTGCCCGGGGTGGTGTTCATTCAGGGGGATTTTACCGAACCCGATTGCTATGAGACCGTGCGCCGCGCCCTCGGGGACCGCGTGGACCTTGTAATTTCCGACATGGCCCCCAATATGAGTGGTGTGGGCTCGTCGGATCAGGCGCGCGCCATGGGCTTGGCCGAGATTGCGCTCGATTTCGCCGTCTCATGCTTGACCCAGGAAGGGAGTTGTCTTATTAAGGTTTTTCAGGGTGCCGGATTCCCGGAGCTTTTGGCCGACATGCGGCACCGTTTTCAACGGGTGGCCACGCGCAAACCGCCGGCGTCGCGCCCCCGAAGCCCCGAGGTTTACCTCCTCGGTACCGCGTTACGGCCTGTTGTGTCGGGACCGGAGTCGTAGGAGAATGGCGGCAGGCGCGTCTTTTGGGGCGCACGAGGTCACACCTTGAATAATCTTGCAAAAAATCTGCTTCTATGGCTCATCATCGCCATAGTGCTGATGTCGGTCTTCAACAGCTTCGGCAACCATCATCCGGCTGTCCGGTCCATCGCCTTCTCGCGATTCATCAATCACGTCAAGCAGGGGCAGGTGGGTGGCGTCGTCATCAAGGGCCACCAGATCACCGGGATCACGAAGACCGGCCAGCGCTTCCAGACCTACGCGCCGACCGATTCGGGCTTGGTGAGCCAGTTGCTCAATAATGGTGTGAGCGTGAACGCCAAGCCGCCTGCGCAGCAGTCGCTGTTGCTGCAGATCTTCATCAACTGGTTCCCGTTGCTGCTGTTCGTCGGCGTGTGGATATTCTTCATGCGCCAGATGCAGGGGGGCGGGGGCGGCCGCAGCGCCATGAGCTTTGGCAAGAGCAAGGCGCGCATGTTGACCGAGGACACCAACAAGGTGACCTTCGAGGATGTCGCTGGCGTCGAAGAGGCCAAGGAAGAGGTCAAGGAGCTCGTCGAGTTCCTGCGGGATCCGACCAAGTTCCAGAAGCTCGGCGGGCGCATCCCGCGCGGCGTGCTCATGACCGGAAGCCCGGGTACCGGCAAGACCTTGCTCGCCAAGGCCATCGCCGGCGAGGCCAAGGTGCCGTTCTTCTCGATCTCGGGCTCCGACTTCGTGGAGATGTTCGTGGGCGTGGGCGCCTCGCGCGTGCGCGACATGTTCGACCAGGCCAAGAAGCATGCGCCGTGCATCATATTCATAGACGAAATCGATGCCGTCGGCCGCCAGCGCGGCGCCGGCCTCGGCGGCGGTCATGACGAGCGCGAGCAGACCTTAAACCAGTTGCTGGTCGAGATGGACGGCTTCGAGGGCAGCGAGGGCGTGATCGTGATCGCCGCCACCAACCGGCCGGACGTCCTCGACCCGGCGCTCCTGCGCCCCGGGCGGTTCGACCGCCAGGTGTTCGTGCCGTTGCCGGATATCCGCGGGCGCGAACAGATCATCCGCATCCATATGCGCAAGGTGCCGGTCTCGGACGATGTGGTCCCGAGCATCCTGGCGCGCGGCACCCCCGGCTTCTCGGGCGCGGATCTCGCCAATCTCGTGAATGAGGCGGCGCTGTTCGCGGCGCGCGCCAACAAGCGTCTCGTGGAGATGCTGGATTTCGAGCTCGCCAAGGACAAGATCATCATGGGCGCCGAGCGCCGCTCCATCGTGATGCCCGAAAAGGAGCGCGTCAACACCGCCTACCACGAGTCGGGCCATGCCGTGGTCGCGCGTCTTTTGCCCAATACCGACCCCGTGCACAAGGTGACCATCATTCCTCGGGGACGGGCGCTTGGCGTGACCATGCAGTTGCCCACCGAGGATCGTTATAGCCACGACCGCGAGTACCTCTTGTCGACCATCGCCGTGCTCATGGCCGGGCGCATCGCCGAAGAGGTGTTCATGCATCAAATGACCACCGGGGCCGCGAATGATTTCGAGCGGGCCACCGAGCTTGCGCGCAACATGGTGAGCCGCTGGGGGATGAGCGACCGGCTCGGCACGCGCGTCTATGGCGAGAACCAGAGCGAGGTCTTTCTGGGACGCGACGTGACCACCCACAAGAACCTGAGCGATGCCACGGCGCAGCTCGTGGATGCGGAGATACGGCGCATCGTCGACGAACAGTACGGGCGCGCGCGACGCATCATCGAGACCAATAAGGACAAGGTGGAGTTGATGGCGGGCATGCTGCTCGAGTGGGAGACCCTCGACACGGATCAGATCAACGACATCATGGAAGGCCGTAAGCCGCGTCCGCCCTACGGCTTCAACGACAGCAACACCACGACCCCGGGGGGCGACAGCAGCGAGCCCATGGCCGCCGACCGGGCGCGCGTGAAACCGCGCATGGATACGCCGGCCGGGGAGTCGCGGTAGAGCGGTGGCGGCGCGCGAGCCCAAGGCCGCCGCCTCCTGG
>DAHWGZ010000166.1 GCA_027335965.1 Acidiferrobacter sp. | reverse complement strand
TGGCAAGCCCGAGGCGACCCCACGGCGTGGCCACGCTCACCACCGCGTCGCCGGCCTCGAAGGCGTCGGACTCGGCGTAGCGCTCGCCCGGGCCCAGATCCACGTCGAAAAGATGGATCTTATCATAACGCGCGACGCGTTCCCCCCGGTCATTGAACACAAGGCACGCCGACCGGACCTTGGCGGGATCGCAAGAACGCAGCGCGATGGTCCCGGCCACGACCCATAAGGATAGTGTCCGGGCAAGGCGCGCGATGGCGTCCTGGATCGGTCCGCCATCATCGCCCTCGGCGTGACGCAGGCGCGAGTCCGGGGAATCGGCCATGAGCGCGAAGTTCTCCGGCAGCACGGCCAGTCGCGCGCCACTCGCGTGGGCCGCGCGCAGACCGACCTCGGCGGCGGCGAGATTGGCGCCGACGTCCCGTCCCGAACTCATCTGCACGGCGGCGGCCGTCAGTCCTTGTCCGCCCTTTTCTGAACGCTCGGTTTGCTCCATGGCCCCTTGATGTAATAGGTAAGACGCGTCCCCTGATCGATCTCATGGGCGAATAGCTTCTGCATGAGCAGCACCGCCGCGCCCGCGATCGGACCGCCCAGGAGACCGGTGGCGAGCGTGACATTGTTCTGGATATGCGGCTGCACCCGCACCTGCAGATCGAAGGTCTTGGCGACCAGGTTGGTCTTGCCGGACACGACCACATTGGCCGAGGTCCCCTCGATGTGGATGCCGCGGGTCTCGGCCACGCCGTTCTCGGCGATCAGATTGCCATCGATGCGACCAAAGGCAAACCCCCGCCCGAAGATGCTGCTGAAATCCAGGGTCAGGTAATGGACAATGGAATCCACGTTGAAGATCCCGAGCAGCTTGCCGGCCCCCTGCTGGACCTTGACGAACCGGCCATTGCGCGCCAGGAAATGAATGTTGCCCTTGAGCCCTTGCACGGCGAAGGCGGCCGGGCTTCCCGGCCAGCTCAAGGTCCCATGCGCGGTCATGCTGCCGCCCGCCACCTGATGGGGCAGGCCCCAGGCGATCAGGGTATGTCCGAGATCCTGACTGGCGAAGGCGAACGTGAACGAGGACTCGGGGAGGCCGCCGCGGATGGTCCATTGCCCGGATCCACTCAAGCTCGCATGGGCTCGCGTGAGCCCGATCCGCGCAAAGCGGAAGCCGTGCGCAGAGGGCGCGCCATCGATCACGGCGCGGCCGATGTAGTGGCCGCCCACGGTGAGGCTGTTGGCGGTAAAACGGATGGCCGGCAGGTGCCGCGGATCGCGGATTGAAGGCCCATGGCTCGTGGCCGGCGCCTTATGGGACCGCGCCGGTATGGTCAGGTGCTCGAGCTGCAAGACGACGACGGGCCGGGGCCGCGTATCCCAGACCACCGTCCCGGCGATATCGGGACCCTCGAGCGCGCCCGTCCAGCCCGGACCTTGGCGCCGGAATCGCGCATGGACCGTCCCCAACAAGCGACCGGCCCACGCCAATGACCCGACATAGGCCGTGAAGGCCCGCGGCCTGACCAACGAGGACAGGCCCCCCTTGGGACGCGTCTGAGCGAGGGTCTGGGCGAACGCGAGCCACGGCGCGACCGCGAGATAGCCGCTGCGCACGCCGATCGCGAGCCCCTGGCCGACCGTCTTGGGGGCCACCGCCGACCCGACCCCGACCCACAGACCCCGGTGGCCGCCGCTCGGACTGCTGTACGCCACGGTCAGGTGGCGCGCCACGCCCCCGCTCGCGAATACCCCGCGCCGGCCGCTCAGGAACGTGAAATGCGCAACCGCCGGGACGCCCTGAGCCTTGCCCGCGGGATAGGGCAGTTGCACGGCCAACGGACGCAGATTGGCGGTCAGCCATGCCCGCAGGCGCCGCCCCTCCATCACGCGCAGATGCCAGGCCAGGGCGCCGTGGACGTAGCGCCCGACGGGACCCGCCAGGGCCTTTAGGTGCGCGGCATCGACAAAGCCCGTGGCCTGCCCCCGTATCCCGCCATGGCGCGGACTCAGGGCGAGCGTGAAGGGGCCGCCGAGCAGGTGGCCGGAAAGCCGTGCGCGCTCGGGGCCGGCGTCGTTGAACGTGGCCCAACCGCTGAGCGCCCGCCAGCGCAGGACCTTCGAGCCGAGGGGATAGCGCAGGGTTGCGTTCGCGAGATCGACACGCCCCCGGAGGCCAGGCGGCCCCTGGCGGCGCGAGAAGGGGATATGCAGCGCGAGCCTGAGATGCGCGCCCCCGGTCGCCGAGATCGTCGTGGGGAGCGCGGAACGCAACCGGGCGCGGACATGCGGCAGGACGACGCGAAGCAGCTCGCCCAGGTCGCCTTGCGCATGCACGCGCACGGTGGCGACGCCGGTCGGCGTTCCGAGCGGACCGGCCTGTACCGTAAGGCGCGGCACCGCGACCCCGCCGAGGACCCCTGAGCCCCGCACGGAGAGCTGCGCATCATGGTCGCTCACGGTCACCGCCAGGTCGCGCGCGCTAGGCCAGCGGGGCAGGAAATGGTAACGGCCATGCTT
This sequence comes from Acidiferrobacter sp., assembly GCA_027335965.1. Next base: position 1,452 of record DAHWGZ010000166.1, on the reverse strand, counting down.
GACGTGCAGCGTGGCCTTGAACACGCCGCCGCCGTTTTGGAACGGAAAGCCCTTGAGCGGCCCCTTGAACGTGATATGGCCGTCCGTGACGACGCCACCGCGTACGGTGCGCGTCAGCCACTGGCGCAGGTGGCCATGCAAGGTCCGCGGATACAGATCCTTCAGGGCGCCGATGCGGACATCATGCAAGGCCGCCCCGAGCAGCAGCACCCCGCCCTGACCCGCCGCCTGCGCCCCGCTCGCCACGGCATCGACGGTCCCGGCCGTCGATGTCAGGTGCAGGGCGGGGAGGTCCCACGACAGGCCCTGCGGGCCCTTGTGCCAGGAGAGCTCCGCGGTGAGGGCCTGCACGGTAAGCGGGCCCGGCACGGAGGCCGGTCCGCGGACGGGGCCATGCAGGCCGCTGATCACGACGCGCCCGGAATGCGTGCTGGCGACGAGCCTGCCCACGGCATGCGCGAAGAACGGCCCGGATCGGGCGCGCCCCAGGCCAAGGCCCGAGAAGCGCGCGCGCACATGATAATGCCAGCGCGCGCCCAGGCGCAGACGCAGGCGCGTGAGGGTACCCCGGGGACGCAAGGCCAGCCATGAGGCCGCCTTCGGGTTCAGCGAACGCAGGCGCGAGGCCACATAGGCGACCTGGGCAAGACGCAGGCGCTCGGTATTCACGTCCCACGAGGACCCTTGGCGCGCCACGTAGACGCTGGTCGCGCGCGAGCGCACCCCGGCGAGGGACGACAACAGGTCGGCCGCGTAAAAGCGGAAACCCTGGTGGCTGATCTTCAGGCTGAAGCGGCCGGAGAGATCCGCGATCGCCAGCGCGCGCGTCAGGCGATTTGCCGGCACGAGGGCGTGCGCCAGCGTCACATCGCCGCCCACGAAACCAAGCCGGCCCCGATCCCAGGTGGTCCACAGCCGCCCGCCGACGGTCCCCGCCAGCGAGCGCAGCCGGCGGCGCCCGGTCAGGGCGGCGGCGGCGTGCAAATCGAGGGCCGTGGCATGCACCCCGAGCGCGCCACGGAAATGCGCGGGGGAAAACCCGTCGCCCGAAAACTGCACGGTCACCCGACAGCGGCCGCATACCCCGGGAACCGTGGCCGCGCCGCTCAAGGTATGACTCTTGATGCCGGCAGCCCAGCTCGCATCGAGCCCCTGGAGCGAGACGATGCGCCGCCGGGACATGGCCACGGTGATTTGCCCGGCGCGCACGCTCATGGCATGCATCGCCCCCAGGAATCGACGCCAATCGAAGGGCCGCCCCGCGTGGTGGACGAGCCCCACCACATGCATGCCGCGCGCGGTCTTGCGGAGATTGAGGCGCGCGCCGTCGATGCCGATGAATGCCGGCCACAGGCGCGCGCGCGTCAACGCCAGCCACGACAGATCGACGCGCACGGCGCGCAGCGCCACGGCCGGGCCCGCTCGGCCCATGACCGTGACGCCGCGCAGCAC
>DAHWGZ010000165.1 GCA_027335965.1 Acidiferrobacter sp. | reverse complement strand
ATCAACAGCCGGCCCAGGCGGCCGTTGCCATCGAGAAACGGGTGGATGGTCTCGAACTGGACATGAACGAGCGCGACTTTCAACAATATAGGAAGGGTGGCTCCGTCATCATGGATGAAGCGCTCCAACGCCGCCATGCAGGACTCTACTTCCTGTGGCGGCGGGGGCACGAAGCGGGCATTGCCAGGTCGCGTGCCGCCAATCCAGTTCTGGGTGCGGCGGAACTCGCCAGGGGCCTTTGCCGCGCCACGCCCACGCGCCATGAGATGGACGTGCATATCGCGCAACAGCCGATTGCAAAGAGGAAAACCTTTGCGCAGCTGGTCCATGCCGAACTCCAGGGCGGCGATAGAGTTGGAGACTTCGACGACATCGTCGAATGGCACGCCAGGGGTTTCTTCCAACTCGAACAGCAGCAAGTCAGACAGGGAGAACTGGGTTCCTTCGATCTGCGAGGAGAGCACCGCTTCGCGCCGAACATAGGCGTAGAGGAAAAGCTGCGGATCCGGCAGCAACAGGGCGACACCATCAAGCCGCCCTACGGCAAGAGTGGCCCGCTCCAGCGCCGCCTGTCGCCTGTCATTGAGTTCCAACGGCGGCACGGGGGCAGCGGGTTGGGCACGAAGGAATGGAGGGTCTCGCCCCCTGCGGTGGTGGTTTCGTAACGCCCGGTCGCCGCTCGAAACATGGCAATCCTTGAATAAGAGGTTTCGTTATTAAAGGTATGCGTTGTTTATTTAATAAGTGGGCATCATGGCGCCACAAAGGCTTCCCCGCAAGCAAGAAGGCCACCCTATTGAGAAAGCGGCGCGCCGCCCTCGAAGGTCTGGGTATCTGTGATAGCGGGGGCGTGGACCGCCGGGAGCGGCCGCGCCACTCCGGGATCCCTTGCGAGAACATGTGCCGAACCGCCGCAACGACCAGCGATTACTTCCAGGGCCTCGGCCTGATCCTGGCGGCTGGGCGCGGACCAGGACTCAGCCATGCCCATGCGCCCCGCAAGCATTCACTCTGAATTGCTCGCGTGCGCGAACCCATGCCCACTTGTGGCGCGCGCCCTACAACATTTCGGCCGAACGCGAGGGCCGCACCTTCATTAACGCGATAAAGAGCGAGACCTTACATCAAGGCGCGAGGGCCGCGGGCGCGTCCTTGAAACGCGCGCGGCAATGCCAGCTAGAAGCGCGGCTTGTGGCGCGAGGCCTGATAGCGCTCGATGCCGCTTGCGATCTCGGCATGCACCGCATCCCCGTCCACCCAACCCTCGATCTGCACCCACTTGTTGGCCTCGAGGTCCTTGTAGTGGGCGAAGAAATGGCTGATCTGATCGAGCAGATAGGCCGGTATGTCGGCCAGCGTATGGTAATGCCGATAGGACACGCAGAGCTTGTCGGCGGGAACCGCCAGGATCTTCATGTCGGGCCCCTTCTCGTCGGTCATTCTGAGCATGGCCACGGGCCGGCAGCTGATCACCGAGCCACTGATGAGCGGCACGGGGGTCAACACCAAGACGTCGACGGGGTCCCCGTCCTCGGAAAGGGTGTGCGGTATGTAGCCATAATTGCATGGGTAATACATGGCGGTATTCATGAACCGGTCCACGAACATGGCGCCCGTGTCCTTATCCATCTCGTATTTCACCGGTGGCCCATGCGCCGGGATCTCGATGATGACATTGATGGTCTCCGGGACCTTGTCGCCAGGACCCACGCGATCGAGATTCATGATGACGACACTCCTTCGAAATTTTTGGGTTTCATTTGCTAATTCGGATGCCAGGCCGCGAGCGGGCCGGACGTCAGGCTGATTTCGCAGGATACACGATGGACAGGATATCCGCGAAAAAATCCGCCTTGGCGCGATCGCGCAGGTGCTGCGGGACGGAGGCGCGCACCTCGACGCTCAACGCGGCAAGCGAGATATCGGCGATCAGAACCGCGGGGGGATTCCAGCCGAACGGCGGCGCGGCCCCATGCTTGCCGTCGGCCTCCGGGGAATCGGGCGGGGGCACCGGCTCCTCGGGCCGTGGCCGGAAATGACGCCGCGCCACTTCCTCGAGCTTGCCCACCGCATCGGAGGCATCGGCCGGTACCGCCACATCGAACCGAAAGACGATGCGCGCCCAATCGTTCGGCAGGGATCGTATGACGCCACCGGTGATGACCACGCCATTGGGCATGCGAAAGAGCTGCCCATCGTCCAGGCGCAACTCCGAATAGAAGAGATTGATGTCGCGGACCACGCCCCGGTAGCCCTGCGCGCGCAGCTGGTGCGGGTAGGTCTCGGGCATCATCGGGAATTGCCAGGCGACGATCTGCACATGGTCGCCGACATCGAAGGGCTTGAAGAGCGCCACCGCGAGACCACCGAAGAAGTTCCCGAAAAACGATTGGCCGGCCACGCCGAGCACGACCGAGAGCATCGTGCCGCCGACGAGGACCCCGCTGAACGTCCCGCCCACGACGACGATGACGATCAGCGCAAGGCCCGCATAGAGGAGCAGGCGAATGAGGTAGATGCCGGTGACCGAATCCTGCCACCCCAGCTGATAGGCCTGCCCGCCGCGCGCCATCTGCTCCAGGCGATGCGAGCGATGCCGGGCCAGCGCCCCCTCGACATTATGGATGACCCGCAGGCCGAAGAGCGCCACCACCAGGATGCGCAGGATGCTGACTTCCTCGGGCGGGAGCTTGTAATAATGCGCCGCGAAGTCGATGCCAGACAGCAGGCCCACCGCCAAGACGATCCACACGACGGTGGTCCACGGGAGCGCGCGCAAGAGGCGCCGTACTTGTGATTTGTCGGGGATGTGTCCGTTCGCCATGGGGCCATTATAACGAACCATCACCTCCGGTCGAGTCCGACTCGGAGTCCCGTCGCGCAATTGACGGTTCCGGGTCGTTGCAGTAGGGTGACAAACCACAGATGAGGATGACCTGTGACGGATAACACACCGCTTCCCAACTTCGAGGCCACGTTGGCCGAACTTGAGCAAATCGTGCAGCAGATGGAAAACGGTCAGCAATCGCTGGAAGAGGCGCTATCCACCTTTCAGCGGGGAATGGAGCTCTCGCGGCTATGCGAGGCCGGCCTGAAAAACGCCGAACAGCGCGTGGAACGCCTCGTGTCGGAAAACGGAAGCTACCGCGTGGAGCCCTTCAAGGCGGGCGAGCAGGACGGCTGACGTGGTATCCGAAGATCAATTGAAGGGCTACCGCGCCCGCGTGGAAGACGTTTTGGCGCGCGCGCTCCCGTCCGCGGAGACGCTGCCAACGGACCTCCATGAGGCCATGCGATATGCCACCCTCGGGGGCGGCAAGAGGCTGCGCGCCTGCCTTGTCTACGCCACGGGCGAGGCCCTGGGGGCGGCGCTTGAAGCGCTCGACCCGGCGGCCGCGGCCGTCGAACTGATCCACGCCTACTCCCTCGTCCACGACGATCTGCCGTGCATGGACGACGATGACATGCGCCGTGGACGACCGAGCTGCCACAAGGCCTTCGGCGAGGCCACCGCCCTGCTCGCGGGGGATGCCCTGCAAACAGAGGCGTTCACGGTCCTCGCGGCCGCCGAGACCCTGTCACCGCACGCCCGCATCCGCATGGTGGAAGAGCTGGCGCGCGCCTCCGGATCGCTGGGCATGGCCGGCGGACAGGCCCTCGATCTCAAGGCCGGGCCGGACGCAACCATAGACATGCTTGAAGAGCGTCATGGCCGCAAGACCGGCGCCTTGATCCATGCCGCCGTGCGGCTTGGGGCGTTGGCCGCGGCCCCCGAGATTCCGCCCGCCCTGGATGACTACGGGCGGGCGCTGGGACTGGCCTTCCAGATCGCAGATGACCTGCTCGACGTCGAGGGCGTGGCGGTGGTGGTCGGCAAGACCATAGGCGCCGATGCCGCGGCCGGCAAGGCGACCTTTGCGTCGGTGCTGGGCGTCACCGAGGCGCGCCGCCGCGCGCATGGCCTCTACGAGGATGGTCTCGCCAGTCTGCGGTTTT
>DAHWGZ010000164.1 GCA_027335965.1 Acidiferrobacter sp. | reverse complement strand
TGTGGTCGAAGGTTTTTTGGTGACCAGCGGTAGTATTTTTTGCGCTGGCATCCAACGGCTGGGACAACGGCAGCGATATGGGCGAGACGGATGGTTGCATGTCAAGGAAGCAGACGCGGGAGGGTTGGCCGACATCTTTCTGGCACTATCGACCAAAACCATAAAATCCCATGATGGGCTTGGCACAGCTTTGTGTCGCTTTCTCTACGCATCCGAGAGAGGCCGCGAAGAAGATCGTCTAGTTGACCTCCTTATTGCTGCGGAATCCTTATTCCTTCTGAAAGACGAGAAAACGGAGCTTAGCTATCGCCTCCGCCAACGGGTTGCTTTACTTCTCGGGACAACCGTTGAGGACCGACTCAAAATCGCCGAGGACATAAGAACTGCGTATGACTGTCGGAGCAAGGTCGTGCACGGTGGCAGAGAAATCCGTAAGGAGCCACTTAATGTGATTACGCCTACGATAGAAGGCTACTTGCGGGCAAGCCTACGCAAGGCGGTTAATTTAGCAGTGAGTAACAATACGGGACCAAAAAAGGCTTGGATGGAATGGGACAAGATGATTTATGAGAAGTGCGGCGCGCTCGTGACGCCCGCCGAAGAGGACCCATAGGGCGCAGCGGCATCACGACGCACCCCCCTCCGGGTTAGATATAAATACCACCCCTTTCTCATAGGGGGGTGCGTCATCCGACCCGCGAACCCCACCCTTTTCTCCGCGTCGCCTTTCCAAAAACGATCTCCAAGGCCTCCGGGATGCGTTACAGTAACGGTCTTCTGGCGCTTCTTGTGGCTCGGGACACACGAAAACCGAGCGGGGCACATGAGGCCTTCGCCCGGCTCGTGGTTGGGATGGTTTCTTTGTGGTTGGTTGGTGGTGCTAGACCAGGCTACGGCCCCATGGCCGGAGGTCGCGCTCGCGCCGGCTGGGTGGGGATATCTAAGAGTTCGGCGGCTGTCCAGTCCTGCGCGCCCGCAGCCTTATCTATCGCGGCCTCGAGATCGCCGTGCGCGTGGTGAAGGTAAGCATCGGCGCGCTTGGCGACCTGCGCAAAGATCGACTCGATGTCATCCCCACTCGCCCGCGCCACTTCTTTTAGGGCGCGCATAACACTCCGCACTCTATCGATTCCAACACGGATCTTGAATCGGGCCTCTACCCATTCCTGGATGGCCTTAATCGTCCGTTGACCGTCCGACTGTGCTGCGGCGATCGCCTGCCGTGCATCCATTGCCCTCCCGGACCGGCTCGCGCCTATCGCCGGATCGTCTGCTTCGTAGCGATCTACGCTAAGCCCGTGCTCACCAAGCCCTGCCAGGGGTACCCCGCCATATATCGTTACGGTAACTGGATGCGCTGGGTCCAGGTTCGCTCCGCGCACCCGCCCGATGGCTTGCACCGTCTCCGAAGTGATTGTGTCGAGCAGCCACTTCCTGATATGCGGGTCTGATGGGAGCGGTAACTTGGATTGCACCTCGTTCCTCCCCTCATTGATCCAAGCACCAGTCTCCATTTTCATGTCGTCCGGCCATTCTGGCCAAGCGGTCTCCGGTGCCCCGGCGCTCAATGCTGCGACCCGCGCGGCTTGGTAAACCCCGCGCCAGTCGTCCATCGGTGGAAAAAACGAGCCGATGATGATGAGATTGCGCCCGGCCCAGCGGTCGTGCGCCCGATGATCTTGCCCCCAGTGTCCCAAGAGTTCATCTGTGCCGTCCGGGTCAAGGATGAGATGTATCTGTTTATTGATAAGTATAACTTCGCGCGAGTGCAGTTTACGAGCTGCCTTATATTGCCTGATGACCCGTTCTTTATGTCCCGGCTTCGCTTTTTTACCAAACGGCTTCTGTCCCCAGAACCGGGTGGGCTTTCTGATGATTTTGATGTGCTGCTTTGCCAGCGCTTGCACAATATGCCCTTCGTGCTCACGGACGCCATCAATGATGATAGGGTCTGGTGTCGCATCAAAAAACGCAATTGGGAGCCTACCGATCCGGTCAAGTAGCGGCCCCACCCCCGATATGTGTAGCTTGCCGGCCTTGACGTGCCCATCCTCGTATTCCAAAGTCTGGCGAATCGCCCAGGCGGCGCGTAATGGCGCGAGTTTGAGCGAGCCGTCGCGGTTGAACTCCAGCCGCTCCCAGGCCGCCACGTCATCGTCGTCGATGTCGGTAATTTTTTGGACCGACGCAAGCAAGTCCGGTGCGATCGATATGCGCCCCTCTTTCCCCACAAGCTCGGCCATTTCGCGAGCGAGTGTCTGGAAAAGATTGAGCGCGGCTTTGGCGGTATCGATGCGCGCGCGGCGGTCGTCTTCTTGTTTCCGTATCGCCTCGATCGGCGACGCGCCGACTGCTTTATTAACTAGATCGACCTTGGCCTGTATTCCTTCAAGTCCGCGCAGGGTGTCGCTGGTGCGGCGGGCCCATAGGTCGATGTCCTGCAGCCCAATCTGGATCGGTTGGGACACCTGTACTCTTTCGTCCACGGTTACAAGGCGCGGACGCGACGGCTTGTCGCCTGTCGCGTCAAGACCCTCATTCCCCCATTTAGCAAGAGTTTCACTGTAGCTGCCTGCGGGCGCAACAATGAACTGCTGTTCCATCGTTTCCCGCAGGTGCTGCTGCCACACGCACGATTCGAGCTTGGCTAGTTTCTCTCCGACATAGCCCATCCGCGCCAGATCGGCTAGGTTCTTTGGTTTCCCTGACCATTTCAGGCCATTTGGGCACTTGTGGCAAAACTCGGCCTGGGGGATGTGGTGAGCTTCCACTGCCTCCATGAGGGCCTTGTAGTTCGGGCAATACCCGGGGTTGTTGGGGTCCTGGTTGCGCCCGTGGTAGTGCCACCAGCCGTCGTTTTCATACGAGTCGGCCTGGGCGTGGTCGGGGACCAAAGCGAGCACCGCACCTTTCGACGCGAGGATCGCGGCGTTGTTTATAAGATCCCGGATCGCAGTTGTTTTGCCGGTGCCTGTGGTGGGGCGAAATAGCCACGGCGCGATTGTCGGTAGGCGGCCTTTCTTTTTCTCTTCGCGCCGCTCATCAAGCTCGGCGAGCCAGCCCACATAATCTGCGACCATCATCTGCACGCCCTGCTTGATGATCTCGCGCGCTTGATCGACGGGCACCGTTGCTGCCGGTATGACCGGCTCGGCGGCCCGACGCCACGCTTGGATAGACCAGACGGTCGCCTTTTTTTCTGGCGCGGGAATCTGGCGCGCACCTGCGGCCAGCGCAGCGCGCACTGCCCCTGCCCCTTCTTTCTCTAGTATGTCTGCCCAATCGATTTTCTCTGGCGGCACCGTCCATATGATCTGTGTTTGAAGGCCCCAGGTCTGGATCGTGTGCAGGCACTCAAGCGTCGCTTTCTCTCCTGGTGCGCCAGAGTCGCCCGCGACGATAATTTTTGTCGCGCCATCGCGGATGGCACGCTCGATAACCGGGCGCGGTGGTTTTGCTACCCCCGCGGTGTCGAACAGCGCAACCACCCGCGAGCCTGTGGCGGTTGCGACCGCCGCCGCCGTGATCTGCCCCTCGCATATATATAAGGTGTCGCGTGTCCCTGGAAAACGGAGATACGCAGAGTGCAAAACATCCGGCGTAGCGGGGTCGATCGGCACCATATGCCGACCCATCATTTTCTTGTTCTTGTGGCCCCGGCCCCACTCACGCTGCACCCCCATGAGATCACCTGAGCGCGGATCGCGCAGAGGCCAAAGGACACAATGCGCGCGGGTCTGGCTGTCTGGATTCCAAGACGCTTTATTTGTGTCCGGTAGTACACGGGCCCCCGCGGAGATCGCAGCCTCGAGGATGCCTGGGCCACGGGTAGTTAGATAGGACCGGGCCCATGCCTGGGCTGGCGCGGGGTCTTCTAGAGAAAGCGGCTGCGCGGCGTTCCAGGCGTTCCGAGCGTCTTGCATGCGCGAGGAAAGCTCTTTGTTACGCTTCTCTTGTCGAGCGGCCTTGGCCTTTTTGATGCGCGCGGCGGCCTCCGGGTCGAGGGTTGCGCCCTTTCTCCCTTT